>NZ_JBFUJE010000106.1:0-10916 GCF_056401535.1 Luteibacter sp. P4_E6
ATGCCACACCGTAGCCACCCCGTTCCAGGTACTCGCCGAGCGTGGGACCGTCGCCGGCCTCATCGAGCAAACGAGGGGCGTCGCGGTAGAAACGCATCAGGTCGCGAATCATGCCAAGGAAACGCGGTGAGAGCAGGTTGCGACGCTGGCAAAACAAGGTATCGAGGTTGGCGGCGTTGTACTCGAGACCGCTGGCCTGGTTGCGCACCGAAAAACTCATGGCGGTCGGCTGGGTCGCCACCCCCAGCTCATCGAACAAGGCCGACAACAACGGATAATGCGCGCGGTTATGCACAATGAAACCCGTGTCTACCCTGTAGTCGCGGCCATCGAGCCGGATGTCATGGGTGTGCGTATGCCCACCCGGGTAATCATTGGCTTCGAACAGGGTCACCTCGTGCTTGCGCGATAGCAACCACGCCGAGGCGAGCCCCGCGATGCCCGAGCCGATGACGGCAACGCGCATCGTCAGCCCCTCGCCTTCGCGGCGACCCAGGCGGGGATAGGTTTGAGGTCATGGACCAGACCCAGCCACGCCATCACGCGCAGACCGTAGTACGTCATGTCGATTTCCCACCAGCGAAAGCCCTGACGCACGGTGCCGGGAAAGAAGTGATGGTTGTTGTGCCAGCCTTCGCCGAACGTCAGCAGTGCAAGCCACACGTTGTTGCGGCTGTCGTCTGCGGTATCGAAGCGTCGGCGACCGAAGCGATGCGCGAGCGAGTTGATCGTCACCGTGGCATGAAAGAGGATGGTGGTGGAAATGAAGAAGCCCCACACCAGCATCTGCCAACCGCTGGTGCCGAGGCCCGGCGCCACATGCTCGAGAAGTTTGCCGAGGCCGAATAGCGCGACGGCGAGCAGCACAGGGACCGCCGTGTCGTAGCGGTCCAGCCAACGCAGCTCCGGATATTTCGCCAGGTCGGGCACGCGCTCGATCTCGGTACGGAACCCGTTGGGGGTCAGAAACCAGCCGACGTGGCTCCAGAGGAACCCATGAACGCCCGGCGAGTGGGGATCCAGCGGCGTGTCGGTGTGACGATGGTGGTGGCGATGATGAGCAGCCCACCACAACGGGCCCCGCTGTACGCAACTTGCGCCGATCAGGGCGAAGAAGAACTGCACCGGACGCGACGTGCGAAACGTGCGATGCGAGAAATAGCGGTGGTAGAACGCCGTTAAGGCGAACATCCTGACCGCATACAGTGCGACCGCCACGCAGATCGCCACGGTCGACACGCCCGTCCAGAGGGCCCCGATACACGCCAGATGCATGACCACGAACGGCGACGCACGGAGCCAGTCGATACGGTCGCCCCGGGATGCGTCGACCGACGCGGCGCCAGAGGTATCGAACCATCGGCGCAGGGTACCGACGCGAAGTGCCACCGGGGGTGGCTCGGGCGTGGCGTTGAGGCGGACGTTCATGCGGGCTCCCGTGGTGTTCCCTTACCTATACGGGGCGTTACGGGTTACGGATGCACGAACCTGGCCTAGATGGTGCAGCGACCGTCGAGTTTCGTGGCCAGCGCCTCGTCCACGGCGGCGTCGGCGATGTTGCCTTCGCGCTTGTCCGGCGGAAATTCGATACGTACGGGGCGAAGCTTGCCGTTCTCCCCCCGGATCGAGCCCATGCCCTCGAAGCGGCGCAGGGTGCGGTCGGTCGTGGTGTAACTGAGCACGACCGTGGGTGCCGCGAAGGCGTACCAGGCATCGAGCTTCATCGTCATGCGCCGGACCCCGCCGCTGGTCTGCCCGTCCACCAGGCGCACGTCGTAGAAGGCGAAGCGGCCCGGCAACAAGAAGGGAATACCGTCCCCCCGCTTGCCGACGCTATCCCAGTGGGCACGGACGTAAACGTCGAAGCCCGCGTCGATCACGCCGTCCTTCTTGTCCGGCAGGGGCTTGGCGACTTCTCCACCCGCACCACGCTTGGCGTAAACGCTCCGGGCACCCCCGTTCGAGCGCACGCCCTCCGCATCGCCGGTACGCGCGTCGACAAAACTGAAGTCCGGTCCGATGACCGTGCCACCGCCCTCGAGAACCTTGCGCGCGAACGCCTTCCCGTCGGGGCACTGGTACTGCACGACCTGGCGCCCCGAACCGACCGTATGGACCTCGCGGTACAACAGCTGCCCGTTGTCAGGCGCGTACGCATCGCCGACAAAGCGCTCGGTGGCGGCAGGGGCGGAGGCGCTGGCCAGGCAGGCGGCCGCGGCGAAGGGGACCATCGGAGCGGATGAAAGTAGCCTCACGGAGTGCTCGTCCTCGGCGGTAATGCGTGACAGTGGATACGAGAAGATGTGAAGGGCGGATGCGGATCGCGACGCGCTCACCACGGTCATGTTATAGATCGGCCTGCACTGTTCGACCGCCCGCCCGCCTTAAGGACCCACGCATGCCAGCCACCAGCCCCGCCGATCGCGACGAGCTGAATCGACTGTTGCAACGTACCGCGGAGGAAGACCAGCGCGCGTTTGAAGAGCTGTACCGGCGCACCTCGTCGCGACTGTTCGGCGTCTGCGTGCGGCTGATGGGCGACCGTGAGGAGGCCGAAGAGGTGCTTCAGGAAGCCTTCGTCACCGTCTGGAAACGCGCCCGCAGCTTTGACGCGAAACTCTCCAGCGCTCTCACCTGGCTAGTCACCGTCGCCCGCAACAAGGCCATCGACCGGCTGCGCCAGCGTCCCGACCTGCGTCCAGTCGAGGTCGATTGGGAGACCCTCGTCGACGACGGTCCCGGCCCCGCGCATGGCGCGGAGAGCGACGAGGAGTATCGACATCTGCAGGCCTGCCTGGCCGAACTGGAAACCCAGCAGCGCCGCTCCATTCGTGAAGCTTTTTTTGGCGGCGCTACGTATAACGAGTTGGCGGAACGTGCAAAGGTGCCCCTGGGCACCATGAAAAGCTGGATTCGTCGCGGTCTCCTGCAACTCAGGGCGTGTCTTAATCCATGAACAGCACCTTCGAATCCGACAAAGACAACCTGCGCTACGCCGAGTACGCACTCGGGTTGCTCGATGCCGACGCGCGAGCCGCGGTGGCACGGGAAGTCGAGACCAGCCCCGAGGCCGCGGCGGCCGTGGCGTTGTGGCAGCGCCACGTCACGCCGCTGGCCCTGGAAATCACCGACATCGCGCCTCCCGCCCATGTCTGGGCCGGCATCCGTCGTCGCCTCGCCTTCGACGCGGGCACGCCGTCACGCGAATCGTCGCGTCCCCGCACGAGTGTCTGGGACAGTCTGGGCCTGTGGCGCTGGATCGGTGTCGGCGCCACGGCGGTGGCCGCCTGCCTGCTGGTGATCACCATGACCCGGCAGTTGCCTCCGCCCATCGCCACGCATCCCTCGGTCCTCATGGTCTCCACCATCGCCGGCGACAACGGCGTTGCCGGCTGGACGGCCACCATGGACATCGACCGTTCCGAGTTACTCGTCGTGCCGGCCAGCCCGGCCGCCGTCGCCTCGGACCGCAACACCGAGCTATGGCTGATTCCGGCCGGCGGCGCACCGATTTCCGTCGGCGTCTTCCCGCCCGGCGATCCGAAGCGCTTCCATCTGGCCAAGGCGCTCCTGGACCGCCTCGGCCCGACAGCCGCGCTCGCGGTCTCCCTGGAACCGGTCGGTGGCTCTCCCACCGGTCAGCCCACCGGTCCGGTCATCGCCAAGGGCGCCATCCGCGCCGCCTGACGCTTCATACAGCGTCGCTCATTGCTGTTAGCTCCTTGTATGAGCCGATTCATCGGCGATGGGGTGCTTGCAATATCCCCACACGCCTCCATAATGAGCAAGCACTCACTTATTATAGATGCCCCATGGCCCGCCTCAAAAGCGAAGAAAAACGGACCGCCATCCTCGCCGCCGCCGCGCAAGCCGTGGCAGAACGCGGCATGGGCGCCCCGACCGCGCTGATCGCAAAGCGGGCCGGGGTGGCCGAAGGCTCGATCTTCACCTACTTCGCGGACAAGGACATCCTGCTCAACGAGCTCTACCTGAGCGCGAAAAACAGCCTGCGCGACACGATGTATGAGGGCTATCCCTCGCGTGCCCCGATCGAAGAGCGCTTCGAACATGTCTGGAATCGTTACCTCGATTGGGGCATGGCCGAACCCGCCCTTCGCGTCGCGATGTCCCAGCTCACGGTGTCCGAGCGCATTACGGCGTCCACGCGCGTCGAAGGTGAACGTGTGTTCGGGGATATCGCCGGTTTGTTCGACGAGGGGATGGCGTCGGGCGTATTGCGTCACGGGCAACCGATCGGGTTCATGGCCGGCATCATCACCGCCGTCGCGGAAACGACCCTGCAATTCATGGCAAAGAACACCGCTGAAGCCAGCGACTACCGGCGGGCCGGCTTCGAAGCCATCTGGCGCGCCATCGGGTCCGCCTGAGTCGCCCTTTCCATCCAGGTTTTTCCTGAACCATTAATCGAGTGTGTACTCACTCACTATAACGAGGATTCTCCATGTCACAGGTCTGGCTCATTTCCGGCAGCGGCGCCGGTCTCGGTCGCGATATCGCCGAAGCGGCACTCGCCGCTGGCCATCGCGTGGTCGCCACCGCGCGACGCGTCGAGACGCTCGACGATCTCCGCAGCCGCTTCCCCGAGACGCTTAAAGTCACGGCGCTCGATGTCACCGACGAGGCCGCGTGTATCGACGCCGTACGCTTCACGCTCGACGCGTTCGGCCAGCTCGATGTGCTGGTCAACAACGCCGGCTACGGCCAGCTCGTTCCCTTCGAACAGATGTCGTCTGCCGACTACCGCGCGCAGATCGAGACCAATCTGTTCGGTGTCGTCAACCTCACCCGCGCCGCCGTCAGCCACATGCGCGAGCGTCGTAGCGGCCGTGTCATCAACGTCTCTTCAGTCGGTGGCCGTATCGGCATGCCCGGCATGTCGGCGTACCAGGCCGCGAAATGGGCGGTCGGCGGACTTTCCGAAGTGCTCGCCACTGAGCTCGGCGCGCTGGGCGTGCACGTCACGGCGATCGAGCCGGGTGGCATGCGCACCGATTGGGCGCGCCGCGCGGGCGCTGACCTCCCGCCATTCCTGCCCGATTACGAGAGCACGGTCGGTGCCCTCCGCAACATGCTGTCCGGGTACGCCGGTAACGAGACCGGCGATCCGGTGCGTGTCGCCGAGGTGGTACTTCGCCTTGCCGCGCATCCGCGTCCACCGGTCCGCCTGCTCCTGGGTAGCGACGCGGCGAAGTACGCGGGCGAGGCGGAGCAGGCACGTCGCGAAACCGATGAGCGCTGGCTGGCGATCAGTCGCTCGACCGATATCGGCGCCACCGCCGCCCTTCCCGCCTTTCCTGCCTACTGAGGACACACCCATGAGGATCCTGCTGTTCGGCGCCACCGGCATGGTCGGCCAGGGTGTGCTTCGCGAGTGCCTGCTGGCGCCCGACGTGAGCGAGGTGGTCGCCATCGGGCGATCACCCAGCGGCGAGAGCCATCCCAGGCTCACCGACTTGGTCCACGCCGACCTCTTCGACTATCGCGCCATCGAGGATCGTCTCGGCGGTTTCGATGCCTGCTTCTTCTGCATTGGCGTGAGCTCATTCCGTATGGACGAGGCCGCCTACACGCACCTCACCTACGACATGACCCTGGGCGCTGCGACCACGCTTGCCCGATTGAACCCTGGCATGTCCTTCGTTTATGTGTCCGGCGCCGGTGCCGATAGCAGCGAATCCGGCAAAACGATGTGGGCTCGGGTCCGCGGACGTACCGAAAATGCCCTGGCACGGCTACCGTTCAAACGCACCCACGTCATCCGGCCCGGGATCATCCAGGCCAGGCACGGCGCGCGATCCCGCACGCGTGCCTACCGGATGATTTACCCGCTACTGGCTCCGATACTGCCCCTTTTCCGGGCACTCATGCCGCATAAGGTGGCAACCACGGAAACGATCGGCCGTGCCCTGCTCGCGCTGGCACGGCACGGCTATCCGAAGACCGTCCTCGAAACGCAGGACATCGAAGAGGTGGTGCGGCGGAAGTAAACCTCAACTTCTTGCTTCCACGGCCGATATGATGAGTGCGTTGCAGGTCGGGGGAGTCACGCCATGAAAGCACTCATCGCCGCGGCGGCCATCGTCGCAGCCCACGCGGYCGCGCTGGCCGTCCTGCCCGCCAGCGGCATGGCGATCTCGTACACGTTTTTCTTCTCGGTCGCCGCCCTTGCCATGGGTAGCGCGTGGCGTGCCTGGATGCGGTCAGGCACCCCTCGCGACCACCGCTGGTGGCTGCTGCTGGCGAGCCTGGGGTTATGGACAATCGGCATGTCGCTGTCGGCCAGGCAGAACTACGTGCTGGACAATTCCAACCCCGCTCCCGGCGACAGCATGTTCTTCTACATCCTGTACGTGCTGCCGGTGCTCGTCGCCGTTTCCTCCGCACCGGTCGCGGCACGCAAGAAGTGGGCGATGGCGATCGACCTGGTGCTGGCTGGCCTTCTCGGCGTGCTGTTTTACATCCGCACGTTCTCCATCGTGACCCTGGAAGGCGCGGTCGGCCCCCAGCAAGCCGTCGACGTGGCCTACATGCTCGACTTCGAGAACGTGTGCCTGGCCGTCGCCGCGCTGCTGCGCTTCGTCGCCACCGACCGCGCCGACGATCACGCGTTTTTCCGCGCGGTCATGGCGTTCTTCGTCGTGTACGCGATATCCGGTTTCTCGTACAACCATTACGTCGCCCTCAACGGCCATCCCGACTTCGGCACGTCGTCCTGGGATGCCTTGCTCGACCTGCCCTTCCTCGCGCTGTTCATCGTCACGATGACGCGGCAACCCCAGCGACACTGGCACCCACCGGTGTATCTGATCCGCTTCGTGCAGAGCGCCAGTCCGACCTTCCTCGCCATGAGCGTGCTGGGTTTCGGCTTGATGGTCATTCCGGTCTATCCGTCGCTCGGTATCGGTGGCGCGATCGCCGCGGTGATCGGCATCGGCCTGCGCGGTACGCTGGCCCAGGTCGATCTCGTCGAGGAGGAATACCGCCTCTCGCGCAGCCGCGACGAGCTGCAGGGGCTGGTGTTCACCGACAGCCTGACCGGGCTGGCCAACCGTCGCGCGCTGGACGAACGCCTCCTGCGCGAATGGCACCGACCCGCCCAGCGCGAGCCGATCGCCCTGCTGATGGTCGACGTGGACTTCTTCAAGGAATACAACGACCGCTATGGCCATCTTGCCGGCGACGATTGTCTGCGTGCGCTGGCTTCCGTCCTCTCCGGTCGCGGCCTGCGTGCCGGCGATTTCATCGCCCGCTTCGGCGGCGAGGAATTCGCCGTGATCGCTCCCGGGACCCGCTTGCCTGACGCGGTGGCACTAGCCGAAGACCTGCGTTCGCAGGTTGAAGCGCAAGGCATCGCGCATCCGCTGAGCCCGTTCGGCGTGCTGACCATCACCATCGGCGTCGCCACCTTGCTGGCCAATGCCAACGGTGGCCCGCTGGATCTGCTCAACGCCGCCGACCGCGCGCTCTACCGAGCGAAGAATTCCGGACGTAACCGCATCGGCGCGCAAGGCGATGCGCGGCTGGAGCCCTCGCGCGCCTGAGTCGTCCCGGACATATCGTCGAACGCGATTTAACCCCTTTTCGCGCTGGCCACGTTTCATCTGCATGTCCCCCACGAGGCCACGCACGATGAATAGGCTACGCATCACCCTTCCACTGCTGTTTGCCGGGCTCGTCGCCGCCGCGGGTAGCGCCGCTTCCGATGGATCCTCCCGCCAGCGCGTGGCGGCTGAGCCGGCCGTTATCAACGACGCGCCCTGCGAGCAAGCCGTTCGCGGCTATGGGCCCGGACGCCCCTTTCCGATCCCGATGGTCGCGCGGCAGGTCGCGCCCGTGGCGCGCGTGATGTCACTGCCTGCGCCCGCCGCGGCGCCGGCTCCCGAACCGGTCGCGGAAGCGGATGCGATCGGCCGGGTCGCTGCTTCGCCGGCCATGGCAAAGTCCCAGGTCATGCGGCCGCGGGTCGGCGGGGGCGTGGTCGTCCTCGGGCTCGCGCCAGCCCAGCCTGAGGATCGCGACAACTACAGACATCGCGACGCTAATGCGGTGCACCTCGCCGCCGACGACCCGGTGTCGACCTTCAGCATCGACGTGGACACCGGCTCGTACACCAACGTGCGACACATGCTCAACGAAGGACGCCTGCCCCCCGCGGACGCCGTGCGAACGGAAGAGTTCATCAACTACTTCGATTACGGCTATGCACCGCCGACGGACCGCTCGCGGCCTTTCAGCGTGACCACCGAACTGGCACCCGCGCCGTGGAATAGCAGCCGCCAGCTGCTGATGGTCGGCATCCAGGGCTACAAGGTGCCACCCAGCGAGATCCCCGCTGCCAACCTGGTCTTCCTCGTCGACGTCTCCGGGTCGATGGACGAGCCCGACAAGCTCCCCTTGCTGAAGGCGTCGCTGAAGCAGATCGTGCCGAAGCTCCGCGCACAGGACCGCGTCTCCCTGGTGACCTATGCCGGTGCCACCTGCGTGGCACTACCCTCCACGCCGGGCGATCGGCACGCGACAATCACCGCCGCCATCGATGCACTGGGTGCCGGCGGTTCCACGAACGGCGCCGCAGGCATCGACCTTGCGTACGCGCAGGCAGCGAAGGGTTACATCAAGGGCGGCGTGAACCGCGTCATCCTCGCGACGGATGGCGATTTCAACGTCGGTCTGACCGGTGTGCAGGCACTCAAGGATCGCATCGCCGAGAAGCGCAAGAGCGGCGTCGCACTGACTACGCTCGGCTTTGGCGAGGGCAACTACAACGACGAAATGGCCGTGGAACTCGCCGATGTCGGTAACGGCAGTCATCACTACATCGACAGCCTGGACGAGGGCCGGCGTGTCCTGGTCGACGAGATGTCGGCCACGTTGATGACCATCGCGAAGGATGTGAAGATCCAGGTCGAGTTCAATCCGGGAGTGGTCGCCGAATACCGCCTCATCGGTTACGAGAAGCGCGTACTGGCCCGTGAGGACTTCAACAACGATGCCGTCGACGCGGGCGAGATCGGCGCCGGGGCGAATGTCACCGCGCTCTACGAGATCACGCTCAAGGGTGCGCCAGGCGCCCGAATCGATCCCCTGCGCTACGGCAGCGAGGCGCCAACTGCGGCGAAAGGCAACGAGCTGGCCTTCCTCCGTCTTCGCTACAAGGCACCCGATGGCGACACGAGCAAGCTGATCGAAGAGCCGCTGTCCGCACGCGTCGCCACGGCACCCAGCGAACGACTGCGCTTCGCCGCCGCCGTGGCTGCCTTCGCCGAGAACCTGCGTGGCGGGAAATACGTCGATGGCTTCGGGTACGACAAGGCGGCCGCACTGGCACGTGAGTCGATTGGAAAGGACGAGGGCGGCTACCGCGCGGGTATGGCGAGGCTGGCGGCGCTGGCGGGCGGGATGCAGACCGAGCAGCCGGTGGCCGGGGCGTTCATTCGCTGAGGCGATCCAACGGAACCACGACCCTGCCCATCGCCGAATACCACCCGAATGCCTTACCCTCCCCGGCCATGGATGCACCCCTGGCCGACGATGGCGAACTGATGCTCGCCTGGGTGGGTGGGGACGCGGCTGCCTTCACGGAGCTCTACGCGCGGCACAAGGGCCCGCTCTACCGGTTCCTCCTCAAGACAGTGAAGGATCGCGCGGCCGCGGACGAGCTCTTCCAGGAAACCTGGAGCCGTGTGATTGCGGCCCGTCAGCGCTATCGTGTCGAAGCGAAGTTCAGCACGTGGCTGCTGCAGATCGCGCACAACCTGGCGATCGACAGCTTCCGCAAGCAACGGCCACAGGCCGGTGCGGAGGAAACCGAAGCCGTATTTGCGACACAGGCCGCACCGGAACGCGAACAACCCGAGCACGCGCTGTCGGACTTCGAACTGCGTCGGCGCATGCAGCGGGCCATCGAGAGCCTGCCCGACGAACAGCGCACGGCTTTCGTGCTGCGCATGGAGAACGAACTTTCCCTGGAGGACATCGCCGCCGTCACCGGTGTGGGCCGTGAAACCGCAAAATCGCGGCTTCGCTACGCCATGGCCCGGATCCGCGAACTCGTTGCCGAATGACATGAACCCGACCACTCCCCCGCCCAGCGACGACGATCTGCCCGACGAGCACGAACTCGCCGCGCTGTACGCACGCCTGCCCAAGGTCGAACCGGACGCATCCCTCGATGCGGCCGTTCTCGCCGAAGCCGCGCGTGCGACACCGGTGAATCGTCGTCCACGCTGGCCCGTTGCCATGGCATCCGCCGCGGTGCTCGTCCTCGCCGTAGGCGTCGCCTGGCAGGTTCGCGAACAGCAGCCTGCGCCAAGGTCGATGCCCCCGGCCGCAGCCCCAGCCGCATGGCCGGTTGCTGCGGACAAGCTGGCGGGGAAGAGCATCGCCGCTGAAGCGGCTCCTACACCGGCGGCACGCGAACCTGCTGTTTCTGTGGGAGCCGCTTCAGCGGCGAAACCTACGCTACGCGCACACGTCGCTCGCACCGCGATACCTACGTTCGCAGCGAAGAGCGTATTGGCGCCACCGCCACCGTCTGCGCCCGCCCCCGCCGCACCGCCAGAACCGCCCACACCATCCGCTCCGGCGTCGCCGCCCGCTCCCGAGCCAGTCACCGTTTCCGCCGCCCCTGCCCCGGCACCGCAGCAACCTGCGTCAGAGCAGTACGAGATGGCCCGTCCGGCAGCTTCCGGCATGCTGCGCCAGACGATGTCTGCCCCGGCGCGTGTCGAAGCAGACAGCGCCGCCAGCCTCGGTCCGGACGACCGCATCGGCGAAATCCGCCGCCTTCTGGGCAGCGGCGACCGTGCCCGGGCCCTGCGCGAGCTGAAAGATTTTCGCCAACGCTATCCGCACTACGACCTGCCCCAAGACCTGCGTGACCTGAACCCTTGAAC
>NZ_JBFUJE010000107.1:0-10906 GCF_056401535.1 Luteibacter sp. P4_E6
CGACAGGAACAATGTCTTCATGCCGCTTAGTTCGTCGTGACGGCTCGGTCGGTTACAGGGGCCGTGCGAGTGCAATTTCTGGTGAAGTTCTTCTTGCCGTCCATGCTCGCATTGGYGGTGCCAGCGATGGAGTAGCCGGAGCCGAATCCGCGGCCTGGGCCGTAGTCCATCAACATGTCTTCGAGCGTTTGCCTACGACGTATCGGGTGAATTCTTCGCTTCTGCGATAGCGCTGAACGACGACGTTGTCCTACGGAAGGTCGATATAATTCGCCGCATGACAACCAAACGAATGAAGTTTCCCATTCAGGATTTTCCCATCCGGGGGACCATCCTGACTCCTGCGGTACGTGCGGCAGCGATTCGCGACGCGGTGATGTCGCTTGCCGCTGAAGGTGCGCTGGTGCGTGGAAAGTATCTCGGCTGCCCGCCTGTTAAGGCAATGAAGATGCGCTGAGTCATGGACTCTCGGACGCGGAAGCCCTTCACGAGCGTCTTCATCAATTGTCCGTTTACTGAGGACTACGCTTCTCTCTTCGAGGCCATGGTTTTCACCGTTCTCGCATGTGGATTTCGACCGAGATCCGCCCTTGAGAAGGGGGATAGTGGCGAAGTACGCATGGATAAGATCACTCGCCTTATCAAGGCTTCGCCCTACAGCATCCATGATCTGTCGGCCGTCGAGTTGGATGTGGCAAACCAGCTTCCGCGCTTCAACATGCCCTTCGAGCTCGGTCTCACGCTTGGGATCAGGGCCGCTGGTGGTGAGCATGCCGGCCACATGGTGCTGGTTCTCGAGCGCCGGGAATACACCTCCCAGAAATGCCTGTCCGACATTGCTGGCCAAGACCTGCAAGCGCATGGCGGGGACGAAAGGTCCGGTGGCTGCACCCTGCGCGCGGCCACCGGACCTTCTCAGGTATGACTAATTACTTACCCTCGGGAACGAGGTTAGCCAGCTTGCCCTTCTTGTCGAACTGGCAGCTGAAGTTCTTCTTGCCGTCCATGCCCGCATCAGCGGTGCCGGCGATGGAGTAGCCGGAGCCGGAATCAGCGGCCTGGATCGGCTGCAGTTGGATGTAATCGTTCTTTACGTCGTACTTCTTCGCTGCGGCATCGAGGCAGCGCGTGGTGAGCTTGCCCGGATCGGGTCGGTCGGAAGCAAAGGCGTTCGAGGCCAGGATCAGGCCGAGGGAACCGGCCAGCAGCAGGGCGGAATGGCGCATGGGTCTTTCTCCGTACGAGGCACGAGGCCGGGGTTATTGCCGGATCGAGTGTGCCCTTCGGTTCCTTGCGGCAGGATGAATTCCGGCGCCGCAAAGGTTAAAACCATGTCAAATCAGTGCATTAGGGTCGAATCAGTGCGACGAGACGAACGGGGAAGGCGTTAGCGCCTCCGGCATGGCGAAGTTCCGCTTCATCCGCGCCACTTCTTCCACCGGGGGCCTGCCGAACAGTCGTCTGAATTCGCGGCTGAACTGCGATGCGCTTTCGTAACCGACGGCGGTCGCCGCCGATGCCGCCGTGGTGTGTTGTCGAAGCATGAGCAGTCGCGCCTGGTGCAAACGGGTGGATTGCACATAGCGCATGGGCGACGTACCCGTCATCGCGCGAAAGTGCGCATGAAAGGTAGGCGCGCTCATCGCCGCTTCGCTCGCTAGTTCGCCGATGGTCAGTGGTTCGCGATAACGGCTGTGGATCATGCGGATGGCTCGGGACACCATGCCGAACTTGCCCTGTTGCGCGAGCGCAGCGCGCAGCGACCCGCCCTGCGCGCCGGAGAGGATCCGATAGTAGATTTCGCGCACCAGCGCAGCACCGAGAACGACGCCCTCTGGGGGTTTTGCCAGCGCTTCGAGCAGACGCAGGACGGACGCTGAAAGCGCTTCCTCCATGGGTGAGGCATACAGTCCTCGCGGGGTCGCCGACGACACCCCGCGCAACGCGTCGATCTGGACGCAGAGCTCCGCAGCCATTGCGTGGTCCAGCCGAAAGTAGATCGCCAGCAAGGGCTCGTCCGCGGAGGCGTCCGTCTCCATCGTGAACGGCACGGGGACGGACACGACGAGGTAGTGCTGCGCGTCGTAAACGAATACGTCGTCGCCTAGCAAGCCACGCTTGCGCCCCTGCACGACGATGACGATGCCGGGCTCGTACAGCACAGGTGTACGGCTTAACGGCCGATCGGCGCGGAGAAGACGCACGTCCGGCAGCGGCGTCAGCGTGTAGCCCTCGCCCGGTGCGAGTTCGCGGAGCAAGGCGACCATGCGGTCACGGAGGGGCGATTCCATGCGCTCACTGTCCGCCTTCGCAAGCCGCCCCGCAAGCGCCTCTCATAGGATCAGGCAATCACGCCACATGCCGGGCCATGGGACACAGCGCATCCGGGACTTACGATGGCTTCCGTTCCTAACCAGGAGGCTATCCATGTCCCGCAAGACCCTTTTCATCACCGGCGTCAGCAGTGGCTTCGGCCTGGCACTCTCCCGTGAAGCCTTGTCCGAGGGACATCGCGTGATCGGCACCGTTCGCAACGATGACGCCCGGCGTGCGTTCGAGGCGCTGCACGATGAACGTGCCCATGCCGTGTCGCTGGATGTCACCGATATCGAAGCCATTCCAGACGCTGTCGCCGAGGCGGAATCGCGTTTCGGTCCGGTGGACGTTCTCGTAAACAACGCCGGATACGGCCACGAGGGCATCTTCGAGGAGTCGCCGATCGAGGCCATGCGCCGGCAGTTCGAGGTGAACGTCTTCGGTGCCGTCGCGGTCACGCAGGCGTTCGTGCCGCGATTCCGCGAACGTCGCCACGGACACATCGTCAACATCACGTCGATGGGCGGCTTCATTACGATGCCCGGCATCGCGTATTACTGCGGCAGCAAGTTCGCGCTCGAAGGCATCAGCGAAGTACTGGGCAAGGAACTGGCGCCTTTCGGCGTGCACGTCACCGCCGTTGCGCCCGGTAGCTTTCGCACGGACTGGGCCGGGCGATCGATGCAGCGCTCGCCGCGAAGCATTGCCGACTACGASGCCTTGTTCGACCCGATCCGGCAGGCTCGACAGGAGAAGAGTGGCAAACAGCTCGGCGATCCCGCCAAGGCGGCCAGGGCGATTCTGGCGCTGGTCGAGCTTCCGAACCCGCCCGCCCACCTGATCCTCGGCAGTGACGCGCTCTCCCTCGTCCGCGGCAAGCTCGCCGCTATGACGGCGGACATCGACACCTGGGAGAGCCTGACGCGATCGACGGACGGCTAGTCGCTATCTACTGGTAGTCATCGCGTACCACGCGCTGTGCTTCAGCCGAAGCCAGTCGCGGAGCCGCTCGCTTCGCTTTCATTCCAAAGGCGAGGCGCAGCGCGGCGAACCTCCGCACACATCCTTCGTAAAGGATCACGCACGTGCCCATGCTGAGGACCAGAACGACGACGTACTTCGTCCACGGCGTCCATGCCATCGGGATGACGTAGTACCCGATCGCGACGATGACGGTCTGGTGCAGGATGTAGACCGGGTAGCTCGCCTCTCTCGCCCAGCGAAGCAGTGGATTCACGAACGAGAGGTAGCGATAGCCATAACCGACGAACACCATGACCCATAGCCAGGTGAAGATATTCGCGCCGACGCCATCGGCTATCGAATCGTGACGGATGATGCCCGTGTTGAATCCCGAGACCAGCAGGACGAACACGGCGAGCCCCATGATGAGCGACCAGCGGCGAACATTGGAAAGCCACTTCCAGGTGCCCGGGATGGATGCCATGACGTATCCGTAGGCGGTCAGAAGCAGGTAGTGATTGAAGATGTACCAATCGCTGACCAGGTTATGCGTCTCCGGAAACACCGGTTTCAGGAACGCCTCGTTGATACCAAGCGGGATACCGAGCAGAAACAGCCAGGCGCCCGGGGGTAGCCGCGGCGAAAGTCGCTTCCACCAGAGCATCGCGGGAAGCAACAACAGGATGTAGACGTAGAGATAAGCCATGAACCACAGGTGGTGCCAGCTGAAGTCGCCCGCCGGGTAGGGATGAAACTGGAGCATCCGCGTCACGTAGAACGTCAGGTAGTCGCCCACCCATTGCCCACGAAGCAACTGTTCGTAGTAGATCTGCGGTGGAACGACCAGGACCATGCCGATGACCAGAGGCACGAGTAGTTTTCGTGTTCGTTCCCGAAGGAACTGTCCCGTACTGCGTCGCTGCAAAGCGAACCACATGCCCGCGCCGGCAATGACGAAAAGCAGCGGCATGCGCAATCGATGGGCGATGTCCATGGGCCATTGCAGGGCCGGAATGGTCTGGGCATTGACGACGTGCCAGCCCCAACCGACGAAGATCATCCCGGTGTGGAAGAAGAACAGCACGAAGATGGCGATGACGCGCAACCAGTCCAGGAAGTCGTAGCGTTCCTGCCGTTCGTCGGTAGCATGCATGGATTCAGTCCCCTCTCCTGGCGATAGGCGGGAGCCTGAGGCATCGGTTGTCGGTCGGCAGCTGAAAGGGGGCGAGCGGACCCATGGGCGGGGTGAGTGGCCGCTATCGACCCATGCGGGCAAACAACGCCTCGCGATACCGTCGACTGAGGCGGAGCGTGCGGCCGTCGCGAAGATGGATGTCGTAATCGCCTTTGAAGAGGGGCGTAAGCGATCCGACCGAACCCAGATTCACCGCCGTCGACCGATGTATCCGCACGAAGCGCTGCTCACCCAACTGCGAAAGCAAGTCCTGCAGTGTCCTGCGCAGCAGGTAGGTGCGGGAAGCCGTATGCACATGAACGTAGTTGTCGTCCGCTTCGAGCCATTCAATGGAAGCCGCGTCGATCAGCTGTAGCCGGTCACCATCGGGCACCAGAAGGCGCTCGCAGCGCGGTGTCTGTGCGCGCCCCATCGTCACCGCCGTTGCGCCGGATTCGTGAGAGTTCAGCCGTTCCCGAACGCGTTGCACGGTACGCACGAAGCGATCCCGATCGTAAGGCTTGAGCAGGTAGTCGATCGCGTTGAGGTCAAACGCCTTGGCCGCATGGGCGTCGAATGCGGTGACAAACACGATCAGCGGAGCGCTCGATGGCTCGAGCTGCGCCGCGACATCGAGCCCCGAAAGCGTCGGCATCTGGACATCGAGGAAGGCAACATCGGGACGAAGTTGTTCGATACACCGCGCTGCCGACAGTCCGTCTTCAGTCGATCCGACCACCGTGATGTCCGCTTGCTCAGAAAGCCAGCGTTCGAGTTTCTCGCGTGCCGGGGCCTCGTCGTCGGCGACCACGACGCGGATCATCGGACCGCGCCCGCCAGGGGTATCGAGACGCGCGCAGCCACGCCGTCGCCCTCGTTGCGCACGTCCAGGGAAGCCGCCTCGCCGTAGATGATGCTCAGTCGTTCCCTGCAATTGCGGTATCCCACCCCGTCATGGTGGCCGGGCGCTAGCAAGGAGCCCGAGTTGCTCACGACGATGTGCAGCGCGCCCTCTGCGCGCCGGACTCGAATGCCGATGCGCACCGGCGCCACCGTGCGTTCGACGCCGTGCTTGAACACATTCTCGAGCAAGGGCTGCAACAGGAGTGCCGGAACGGACACGTCGATGAGCGTCGGATCCGTCTCCCAGTTGAGCGTCACACGGTCGCGGAATCGCTCGCGCATGACATCCGTGTAGAGCGCCAAGGTGCGAAGTTCCTCCGCGAGCGGCGTCATCTCGTTCTCCGTCGTCCGAAGACTGATGCGCAGCAAGTCTCCGAGGGTCGCGACCAGACGGTCGGCCCGCGCCACGTCGGTCTGCATCAAGGCAGACACGGTGTTGAGCGCGTTGAACAGGAAATGCGGACGCAGCTGCCCCTGGAGTTGCGCGAGCTGCGCCTCGGTCAGTGCTTTCTGCGTCTGCAACAGACGGTGTCGCTGGAGTTGCCACTGCCCATAGGAATCGATCCCGAACAGGATCCCGAGCCACAGTCCGGTAAACAGCGTCAGCTTGACGCTTTCGTAGGCAAGCACGAAGCCCCAGCCCGAGTGCTCGTAGGTACGGCCCATCACGGCGTAAACGCCATGCCGTATCCCATATGCCCCGGCAATGAACGTGACGATGATCAGGGGAAGCCACCGCAGGTAGCTGGCTAACCAGGTCAGGGGCTGGTTCAGCAGCGGTGCGTAGCGGCCGCGAACCCGGACGGCGAGCCACATCCATCCTGTCGCGATCAGTGCGGAACTTCCCTCCCACAGCACAGGCTCCCACCAGCGGGTGAGCGGATTGCGTGAGGCGTCCTGGAGGGCGGACGTGATCATGAGTAACCAGAATGCCGTCCAGATCACGGACAAGGCCGCCAGCGGAAGCGTGGCACCGTGATCGGGCTGGGCGCCTGCCGGCGCCGGGCGAGTGGACAGGTTCGTCATGATGCGGGAGTGTACCGACGCCCGTGGCGACGGGCGTCGACTATGTGGCAAGCGGGACATGTAAGGGGTGAGTGGCCACCGCCGCGACACACGGCCACCGCCCCGAAAGTGCCTCATTTCAGCCACGGCGTGAGCCGCTCGCCCCGCAACCATGGGCGTCCGTTACTCCTGGGAATGCGTACCGATGATGATGCAACTGCTCCGTGGGATGGTCCTGTCGTTGGCGGTGGGCGCCGCCTTTGCCGCACCGGCCGATACGAGTCTGAAGGCCTCGCTTGATCACGTGGCGAAGGAAGCGCGCCCCGGCACGCTTGGCATCATCGTCATGGATCCGGCCAGCCGGAAGACCATCAAGGTGAATGATGGCCGCGGCTACCTGATGATGAGCGCCTTCAAGGCGCCCATTGCCGCCGCGGTGCTCGCTCGCGTCGACAGTGGCGCGATCAGGCTCGACCAGAAAGTGCATCTGGTGCCGGCGGACATCGTGCCGGGTTCGGCGGTTCCGTCCCTTGGCAAACGGCTGGAGGCGGGTCCGGTCGATGTCTCCGTCGAAGAGCTGCTTCGAGCCGCCGTGACGCAGAGCGACAACACGGCCGTCGACGCATTGCTCAATCTCCTGGGAGGTGGTGGCGTCGCCACCCGGTTCCTCGAGAGCAAGGGCGTCCATGGCATGCGCATCGACATGGGCGAGCGCGAGCTGAGCCGGATGTTGAACGGAAGGAAGCCCGGTGAGCAGCCCCTCGCCGGCGAGTCCGACGAGGCCGCCGATGCGCGTGTGAAGAGGGGCTTCGAGGCGGTATTGGCCAGCAAGGTGAACACGACGACGCTCGATGGCGCGGTGGCTTTCCTCGACAAACTCCAGTCGGGTGCACTTGTCTCGCCGTCCTCCACCAACATGTTGCTGGGCATGATGACGGCGCAGGTCATTCCCAACCGGCTTCGTGCCGGGTTGCCCGCCGGATTCCAGTTGGCCGACAAGACGGGCACCGCCCGTACCTATAGCGATCGCCTGGGTGCCTGGAACGACATGGGTATCGTGACGGCGCCTGATGGCCGCCGCAGGATGGTTGCGGTCTTCCTGAGCGACTCCCCTGCCAGCCCGGAGCAGGCCGATGCATGGTTCGCCGGGATCGGGCGGTTGGTGGCTACGTCGATGCAGTGAGGGGCCCGCGGCGCCCTGTCATGACGAGTTGATATAGTCAGGGCGTCATTCCTTCCGGGATCCACCATGAAAGTCCAACGCACATCCCACACGATCCTGGCAAGTTGCTTGGTCGCCTTTATTGGGGGCGCCAGCGCCCAAGATGCGCCAGCAAAGCCATCTGCCATCGAGGCCTTCGGCAAGGGCGTGCAGATCTACACGTGCAAGGCGGCCGCAGCAACTTACGCATGGACACTGAAAGCGCCCGAAGCGACGTTGAGCGACGCGAAGGGCAACATCATCGGCAAGCACTTCGCAGGGCCGAGTTGGCAGGCGAACGATGGCAGCACGGTCGTCGGCGAAGCGCTGAACGCGTCGCCTTCGCCGGATGCCGGCGCCATACCGTGGATCGTTCTTCATGCGAAGTCGCAGACGGGCAACGGCGTGATGAGCAAGGTCGCGTATGTCGTGCGTACCCGCACCGAAGGCGGAGTGGCACCCGCCACGGGTTGTGACGCCGGCCACGTCAATGCGGAAGTCCGCGTGCCCTACAGCGCTGTATACATCTTCTTCGCCGGCTAGGGTGCTCACGAACCCCCTCCCGCTTCGGGCGAGAGGGGCTTCCTGATGCTGCCGTTGAGCGTGACGATTATTGATAGCGCGCAACGACGAAGGCCACCGGTCACGCACAGGCGGCTCGTCTAAGGTCCAAACGGGGCGGAATTGGCGCTATGTGCAGGAAAATGTGAGAATTAAGGGTCAATGGCGGCCCTCGCCATGCTACTGACCCAAGAGATACCTTGAAGACCCCCCTAGGCCTGCAGCCGTTGATCGACGACGGCATCATTGACGACGTGCTCCGACCGCTGAAGAGCGGCAAGGAGGCGGCCGTGTACGTTGTCCGTAGCGGCAACGACGTACGCTGCGCCAAGGTCTACAAGGACATGGCGCAGCGCAGCTTCCAGCAACGCGTGCAGTACCAGGAAGGCCGCAAGGTTGGCAGCAGCCGCGAGGCGCGCGCCATCGGCAAGGGCAGCAAGTACGGGCGCAAGCAACAGGAAGTGGCCTGGAAGAACGCGGAGGTCGATGCGCTTTACCTGCTGCGCGACGCTGGCGTTCGTGTGCCCGAGCCGTTCGGCTATTTCCACGGCGTGCTGGTGATGGAACTGGTGACGGATGCCGACGGCCTCTCCGCACCCCGCCTGGGTGAGGTCGATCTCAGCGCCGATGAGGCGCGGGAATACCACCGGATCCTCGTGCAGCAGGTTGTGTTGATGCTGTGTGCCGGTTTAATCCACGGCGATCTTTCCGCGTACAACGTCCTCATCGGCCCGGATGGCCCTGTGGTGATCGATTTTCCGCAGGTCGTCAGTGCGGCAGGAAACAATGCGGCGCGCACCATGCTGCTGCGTGACGTCAACAACCTCACCGCTTACCTTGGCCGATCGGCGCCCGAGCTGCTGGACACATGGTACGGCGAGGAAATGTGGGCCTTGTTCCAGGCTGGCGAACTCCGCCCGGACACCGAACTGACAGGCCATTTCGAGCCGGATGAAACCGAGGTCGATCTGGACAGCATCCGGGAGTCCATCAACGACGCCCGCGAAGAATGGCTTATCCGGCAGCAGGGGCGCGAGGCGGCGGAAGAGGACTAGCGGTCATGCCGGCACGGTCAGGCCGCGCATAACCGCATAGTCGGGAAGATGGCGCCCTGCCTGATCAGACAGGCGTCCAGTCGCCACCGATGTCGTGCAGCGCCTTTCGATCCAATTTGCCAAGGGCGTTGCGGGGTAGCTCAGGTACCACTTTGATGAACTCGGGTACCTTATAGTCCGCTAGCTTGCCGCGGATGCGGGCAATGATGTCGCGTGCGCTTGCATTTTCATGGCCGTCTCTCAATCGCAGGATCGCGCCAACCCTGCTGCCAAGATCTCCATCGGCAATCCCTAAGACAGCCACGTCTTGCACAAGCTCGTCTCCTGTCAGTACGGCCTCGATTTCGAGAGGCGAAATGTTGGACCCGCCACGGACAATCAGGTCCTTGGCGCGACCCATATAACGGAGCTGACCATCCTCTTCTTGCCGCACTAGGTCTCCCGATCGGAACCAGCCGCCTGGTAAACGGTCAACCGATTCGTCTTCAAGCCAGTAGCCTGGCGTCGTACCGGCCGATCTAGACCACAACTCCCCTTGCACACCTGGCTCTACATCGTTCCCTTCATCATCTACGACCTTGCAACTATCCGGCGCGGCGGGAGAAATGAACGGGCCGACCATCCGGCCATGCCTTGCAGATGTAAGGTCCTCCGTGGCGCCCCACCGCGTGTGAAGCAGCCGCCCGGTCTCACGTGCGAACGCCCGTTCCGTCTCGGGCGGGCAGACATCACCGGCCGTGATGCAGAGCCGAAGCGAGCTCAGATCGCGAGGTGAACGCTGCTGGCAGCGTATCATCGCGGCGTACATCGTCGGTGTTGCAAGGATAGAGGTACAGCGATTGCGCTGGACAATGTCCAGAGCGACTGCTTCATCGAACTTGGCCAAGAGGACCAAACGCGCGCCATAGCAGAGCGCGTAAGCCATCTGGAGCAAGCCTCCGGCGTGCATCATCGGCATCTGCTGCATGATGATGTCGTCTTCGAACAATTCATGACCGTCGAATTCGTCGGCGATCGACAATAAGGTCTGATGCGTCCAGACCACGAGTTTAGGCTTTCCCGTTGTACCCGAGGTGCTAAGCAGCAGGGCCGGGTCGGACAGCTCCCGTTTGACTGCGAGACATTCCCCTCGCCCGCCTTTCAATAGGTGGCGCCAGTTTTTCTCGTCCGGCGGGCCGTCGAAGGTGTACCTCGCACCTTGCGGCAAGGTCTCTTCGTTGCATTGTTCCAAACGCTGCATCAGTTCATGCTGGCCGATATATAGCTTCGGTCGCGCGAGCTTGCACAATACCTCCAATTCCGCCGCCTTGAGGCGTGTATTGAGCGGTACGACGACAGCTCCGGCCTCAAGGCAACCCATTATGGCAACGACGAGTTCCGGTATGTTGAAGGCATGCAATGCGACGCGATCACCTGCTTCAATTCCTAGCCGCGCCAATGATGCAGCCATAAGCGCGCTTTGATTACGGACCTCAAGGAAGGTGTAATGGGTGCTTTCTGTGGTCATGATCACGTCGCCTTGGCGCAACTCCGCAAGACGGCTGAATCTGTCTACGATGGTCAAAGCTTTCATATGGACCTCCTCATGTCGAGCTTCGCGCGGCCATCGGGCGTTAAACGCGCGAAGCTCTCTTAAGTGACCGATGCGAGACCAGCAAACCGCATTAAGTTGCGAGGCGGTATGTGTTTGCCCGATCCCTGCAGCGGCAGGGATCGGGCCCAGAGGAT
>NZ_JBFUJE010000108.1:0-10832 GCF_056401535.1 Luteibacter sp. P4_E6
CCGTATCCAACGCCTGGATCACCGTATCGCGATACAGGTCGAGGCTGACATGGTCGGCAGCCATGGGCGCACCTTCCCGGCCCGGCAGATCGACGGTCACGACGGGGTGACCTGCTGCGCGAAGCCTTCCCGCAACGTATCCCCATACCTGGCCATTGGAGAAGGCACCGTGCACCAGGATGACCGCGGGCTTCTCTGCAACATGGCCGCCGTTGTTCGTTTCAACTGCATTCGCGTTATTCATGACGATGATCCTCTCATTAGTGGGGAGACGTGGCTGGATGCCGTGAGGAAAGAGTAGTCAGGTCGCCGACGATGAGATATATCAGGGCCTCCGATTTACATGATGGAACGTCCGGCGTGGCCACAGACTTTGGAATGACTTCGGCGCGTACCGACGTGCTTTCGCAGGTGCTCACCTTGATCAGGCTGCGTGGGGAACTCGTCTACACGACGCATCTGAGCCAGCCGTGGGGTCTGCGCTTTCCCCCGGGGCCGGCGCACTTTTGCTTCGTGGAAGCGGGCGGCGCCTGGGTGACGCCCACAGGCCATCCCCCGCTATGGATTGGCGCGGGCGATCTGGTGCTTTTGCCACTGGGGAGGGGTCACACCATCGCTGACGYGGCGGACTCGCCGATCGAGAACATCGACGCCGTTGCTCCCGATCGCTTCGACCGCGACAAGCTCATCCTCCGCCATGGTGGGGAGGGTCCGACAAGCCAGCTGGTTTGTGGGTTCTTTAGCTTCGAGGGCAGCCCGCTGCCTGCGGTCATGTCGGCGCTTCCGGCCCTGATCCACGTTCCGAAGGGAGATGCCGGCGCGCCCGCGTGGCTTGCCGCTATCTCGCACTTTCTCGTAGACGAAGCGCAGCAGCCGGATCCTGGCTCGTCGCTGATGATCTCCCGGCTGATCGACCTGCTGGTCATCCGTACACTGCGCAGCTGGGCGTCCAGCGATGCGAACCGCGTAGGCTGGCTGGGGGGCCTGGCTGAGGAGCGAATCGGGCGCGTGCTCTCAGCGATGCACGCAGATCCCTTCAGACGATGGACGGTGGAGACGCTTGCCGCTGTGGCCACCATGTCTCGTTCGATATTCGCCGAACGCTTTACCGCAGCCGTGGGCGAGCCGCCGCTGCGCTACCTGTCGCGGTGGCGCCTGACCATCGCTGCGGACATGCTTCGAAGTGGCGGGCTTAAGGTCACGGAGGCGGCCTACAAAACGGGCTTTGCCTCGGACGCTGCGTTTAGTCGAGCGTTCAAGAGTCATTTCGGCTACGCGCCAAGCGAGGCGAAGAGCCAACAAACGGCGGTGTGATCGCGCTCCCTCTGGATGATGTTCTCCCAGGCACGCCACGCGTCCTGGCAGACTCTATTCGCTAGCCTTGGGTGGCGCGCGCGACAAGAGCGTCGAATTTCGCATCCAGCAGCGTTGCCATCGCAAGGAGGGGCGGATTGTCCTCGATCACCATCTGCGAAGAAGGACGGACGTAGGTCAACCTCGTACCCCGGCCGTCTTCGGCCTCGGTGATCAGGATCTCGACGGGCGCAAAGAGACCGGCGGTGATGTCATGCCGGATCATCGTAAGTGCGATCAGCGGATTGCCAAGAATCCAGCGAACTGTGCGCCGACGGATCTGGAATTGAGACAGCCAGCCGCCATGATCGATCTCGGCAAACAGCATGAACCCGCTTTTTCCTTCGAACCGTTCTTGCACGACCCGGACGAATTCGGCCTCAGTGATGTCCGCTTGCGCCAGGGCTACGATCTCCGCCGTACTGGCGCGTCCCATCAGGGAGCGAAGGCGCGTCAGTACCTCGTCGAAGCCGAGCGAGGTGGCCACTTCAACTCGCACGCCGTTGAACGGCTTGTGTTGAACATCACGAAACATGGGTGACTCCTGCGCGACGAGCAGACCGTATTAAATTGCGGACGCTATGTGTTTGCCCGATCCCTGCAGCGGCAGGGATCGGGCCCAGAGGATYGGCTGGATCAGCGGGTGGCGGCAGCTTCAATATCGGCGGCCAGCTCATCGGGCGCCGTAAGGAACGGCGTGTGGCCGGTCTGCACCGTGAATTCGCGTCGCACCGGTGTGCTGGCGACCATCTGTGCCTGGAAGGACGGGCTGATCACCTGGTCATTGGCGGTATGAATGTAGACCTTGTCGACCTGGCCGAACTTGGCATCGGTAACGTGCACAGGCGTGGCCAGCGGGGCGAGCGGCTCATCCAGGATCAGGTCGGGGATCGCTTTGCGCAGGCCTTCCGGGGCGCCATTGGCGAACAGGTCGGCACGCGCCGAATACTCGATCGAGGCGATGCCCTGTTCCTTCTTGATCTGCAGGTGGGGACCGATCTTGGCGTCGGCGTCCTTGTTGGCCATCGAGACCAGCGAATCGCCGTCGTGCGGCAAGTAGGCGGCCGTGAACACAAGGGTCTTGATCTTCGTCGGCGCCTTTTCAGCCGCGTCGGCGATRACGATGCCGCCGAAGCTGTGGCCCACGACGACCGCAGGACGCTTTAGCTTCGCCAGCGCGCCGACCACGGTATCGCCGTAGAGGCTCAGGCTGACCTTATCGGGTGTGGCCGGGTTCCCCGGGCGACCCGGCAGGTCGACCGATACGACCTCATAGCCATCGGCCTGMAGTTTGCCGGCCACGTGCCCCCAGACCGAAGCGTTCTCGAACGCGCCGTGGACCAGTACGATCGGCGGTTTTTCTGCAGCGCTGGCGTTAGCGCCAAAGGCGAGACTGGAGGAGATGAGAGCGGCGAGTGCGAATTTCATGGCGAAGATTCCTGGTTTGAGGTTCGAGGCGGCAGGGCCGTCGGGGTAGGCATAGGTTAGGGTTTTAAAAAAAACCAGCCATACCGGAATCTCCGGAATCCATGATGAGCCGTCCGACGCATGCGACGGTATGAACATCGGGGGCGGCCCGGGCGCATAAACGGGAGGGCGCGCTTCCGGATCAGGCTATGCGCGAATGCGGCGGCGGCACATGGGTCATGGCGCGGAGTGAGTCGACCAGTCCGGCGTCCCCGTACTTCGCCAGATAGCGATCGAGAGTCTCGCCGAACGACTCATCGCAAGCCCAGCGCCCCGGGACGGTGGGTGGCGAGTGTTCCTGGACAAAGGCGAGCAGCTCGGCACATTCGTGTCGGTATCCCAGGTCGAGAAAGCGGGCCGCGACGCGCGACATTTCTCCCAGCGGGGCACACGAAAATCCTGTCGCGCCCGGATCCTCGACCTGCAGGCCCGCCGCCGAGCAGGCGAGCTTGAGGCACAGCGCCTCGCGCAGGACGGCGTCGAAGTCGTYGCCCTTGTACCGGCAGCGATCGCTCCACCATGTCCAGTAGTGGATGGTGTCGCCGAGCGCATGAAAGGCCGAAGCGACCAAGGCGACGCCACCCCGCACGGCCGTCTCGCTCACGACCAGGACTACGCTCTCACCGGCCCCGAGCCGCAGCGAGGCGACGGCGGTACCTTCTTCGACGCGGAGCGGCCGCGAGCAGCCCAGATACCACCCTGCCTGCGCCAACAGCTCGGTAGGTGCCGGTTCACCGGCGACGCTATTGCCTCCATGAAGCCCAGCCCCACAGACCATCTCGAACGCCACATCCCCTTCCGTGCAGGTCACGATGCGTACGAAACGGCCCGCCGGAATCGCCTCGGCTTGCCCGGGACGCCCTTCGGCAAGGGCCATGAAATCGACGACACAAAGCTCGCCGGACGCCGTGCGGGCCGTCGATTCAAGAACATTGGTGCCCGGCACGTAGGCGTTGACCCAATGGACATCGCCGTCCATAACGAGGCTTACCAAGGGTTGCTCGTCTCCGGATGCGCCAAGCAGGCCCCTGCCCCGGTCCAGCGCCAGCTGCACCACCGACGCATCGGCCCGGACCCGGCCAAAGCCACGCAGATCGCCAATGGGCAGGCCGTAGGCAGACTGCCGTTCCTGGGTAACGGCGGCACGTATTTGTAGGGACACTTCGTTCTTCCAGGCGCCATGGGGAGGGCGCCGAGCCGCGCGGAGGTTGCAGAAGCGCCTGCCAAGGCGACGTGAATCCCGGGTAAGAGCCGCGACGACGACTTCAGCGATTAATTACGCGGTCCCGTTTACGATTGGCCCAGGCGTAGCGAACGAGGCGTGGCCATGAGCGAGAAAGACCTCCCGGACGTTCCGGGCATCAGCGACTACGAAGGCGCTGCCGGCGGATGGGGCGCCCTGGGTGCGGTGGCGCGCGCCGTCAGCGGCCAACTCGCCCTGGGGCGCGAGTCCATCGCACTACACCGGATGAACCAGCCCACCGGTTTCGATTGCCCGGGGTGCGCGTGGCCAGACCCGAAGGAAACGTCCTCGTTTGAGTTTTGCGAGAACGGTGCTAAAGCGGTCACCTGGGAGGCCACGGCCAAGCGGGTGAAACCGGAGTTCTTCGCCAGGAACAAGGTCGCCGACCTGTGGAACCTCAGCGACTACACCCTCGAAGGCCTGGGGCGGATCACGCACCCGATGGCCTATGACCGTGCAAGCGACACCTACCAGGCGATCGAATGGGACGAGGCCTTCCGTCGCATCGGGGAGGGGCTGCGCGCCCTGCCCGATCCGAACATGGCGGAGTTCTATACATCCGGTCGTGCCTCCAACGAGGCGGCCTTTCTCTACCAGCTGTTCGTCCGCGAATACGGCACGAACAACTTTCCCGACTGCTCGAACATGTGTCACGAAGCCACCAGCGTGGGCCTGCCGAAATCGATCGGCTCGGGCAAAGGCACGGTGCTACTCGAGGACTTCGACCATTGCGATGCGATCTTCTGCATCGGCCACAATCCCGGCACCAATCATCCCCGCATGCTTTCGACGTTGCGCGAAGCCTCGTTGCGCGGCGTGCCTATCGTGGTCCTCAATCCCTTGCCCGAGCGCGGACTGGAGCGCTTCACTTCGCCGCAGCACCCGGTGGAGATGCTGACCAACAGTTCGGTGCGCATCGCATCGACGTATTACAAACTGAAGATCGGCGGCGACGTGGCCGTGCTCAAGGGCATGATGAAGTTCCTGCTCGCCGCCGACCGGGAAGCGATTGCGGCGGGGCAGCCCGGCGTGATCGATCGCGATTTCATTGAAGCGAACACCACCGGCTACGAGGCCCTCGTCGACGATGTCGACGCTACCGGCTGGGACGCCATCGAGGCGAAGTCAGGCCTAAGCCGGGTCGATATCGAAGCTGCCGCCGATATCTACGCCAAGGCCAGCCGCGTGATCGTCTGTTACGGCATGGGTATCACCCAGCACGCCCATGGCACCGAGAACGTGCAGCAGATCGCCAACCTGCTCCTTCTGCGCGGCAACATCGGTCGCCAGGGCGCCGGCATCTGCCCTCTGCGTGGACACAGCAACGTACAGGGCGACCGCACGGTCGGCATTACCGAGAAACCCGACGACGGGCTCAACCGCGGCATCCGCACCACCTACGGCTTCGAGCCACCGGTGGAACATGGCCACGATGCGGTCGCAGCAGTCATCGCCATCCGCGATGGCCGTTCGAAAGCGCTGGTCGCCCTCGGCGGCAACCTCGCCGTGGCCATGCCGGATACCGAAGAAACCTTCGAGGCGATGCGCGGGCTCGATCTGGCGGTGCACATCGCGACCAAACTCAACCGTTCGCACCTCATCCTGGCCAGGCAATCCTTCATCCTGCCCTGCCTCGGCCGCACCGAGCTGGACGTGCAGGCGACGGGTGCGCAGTCGGTCACCGTCGAGGACTCGATGTCGATGGTGCATGCCTCGGCCGGTAGCCTGAAGCCAGCCTCCGAACACCTGCGATCGGAGCCATGGATCGTACGCGGCATCGCGAAAGCGACCCTTCCGCATACGCGGGTCGACTGGGATCGTCTGGTCGGCGATTACGACCTGATCCGCGAAGATATCGAAAAGGTTTTCCCGATCTTCTTCGACTTCAACGAACGTCTTCGCCAGCCAGGTGGCTTTCGCCTGCGCGTGGCGGCGAGCGAACGCGACTGGGCCACGCCGGACAAGCGCGCGAATTTCCTTCTCGCGCGCGGTCTCGACGAAGACCCGGTGCTGGACGAAGGCGACCTGATGCTGACGACGATCCGCTCGCACGACCAGTACAACACCACGATTTACGGGCTGAACGATCGCTATCGCGGTGTAACGGGCAGGCGCGACGTGATCTTCATGCATGCCAAGGATCTCGCCGCCCGTGGCCTCAAGCACGGCGACCGGATCGACGTGGTCGCGACAGGTGTCAATGCCGCCGACGGCAAGCGTCGCGCTGTGGACGGCTTTGTTGCCGTGGAGTACGACATTGCCGAAGGCTCCGTGGCGATGTACTACCCCGAAGGCAATGCGCTCATCGCCCTGGAAAGCCACGACCGCCGTTCCGGCACGCCAGCCTATAAGTCCGTCCCGGTCCGGATCACCGTTTCCGCTGTACAGGGCAAGAAGAAGCCGAAGGGACGGGTCGCGCATGCCGTCTGATCGACAGACGCCCCGCGGCTCGACCACGCGACCGGTCCTGCGTGTCGAACGTGGTGTCGCAACGCCGGACGACGACCGGCTGGCCGAGGAGGTGCCCGTCGCGATGCACTTCGACGGCGAGCCGTTCGCGGTGATGATGGCGACGCCAATGGACCTGGAAGACTTCGCCCGCGGTTTTGCACTGACCGAAGGTCGCGTCGACTCGATCGCGGAGATCGAGCGCATCGATGTGCAGGAGGTCCTCGAAGGGATCACCGTCAACATCCGTACCGCGAAAACCTGCAGGAGCCGCTTCAGCGGCGATGGGCGCTCGCCGGAATCGTCACCGAAGCGCTCCGCAGGGGTCACCGATGACATCAGCTCCTACAAAGAGCGCCTGCCACGCGAGATGCCAGGACGCAGTGGCTGTGGCATCTGCGGAAGCCGGGAGCTGGAAGACGTGGTGCGCCACCCTGAGCCCGTCGGTGCCGGACCGACGATAGGCGTCGATGCGATCGAGCGGGCACTGGAGTCGCTGCGCGCATCGCAGCCGATCAATGCCTTTACCGGCTCGGTCCATGCCGCGGCCTGGGCTTTTCCCGACGGCGCCATTGTCTGTGTGCGCGAGGATGTGGGTCGCCACAATGCATTGGATAAGCTGATCGGTGCGATGCATACCGCGCACATAGACGCCAGCGACGGTTTCGTCGTTATCACCAGTCGCGCAAGCTACGAAATGGTGACCAAGGCGGCGGTGGCCGGCATCACCATCGTCGTCGCCATTTCCGCACCGACCGCGCTGGCGGTGCATCTTGCCAGCGATTGTGGCGTCACCCTGATCGGGTTTGCCCGGCCCGGGCGATTCAATGTTTATAGCCGGCCGCAGCGCATCATCTGAAGGGCGCTTCGAAAGGGCCTTTCAGCTTCGGCGACGGCGCAGGCTGTCTTTGACGTCGACATCGAAACGAACCGTGGTGGCAACCGTGTCGTAACCGGGAATGTCGAACACGAGGCCCTCCTTGCTTGGCAGGCGCGACTGCAAGGCAGCCAGTTCGGTCACCGGGACCTTCAGTCRCCACTCATGGGCATTGCCCTCGAGCGTGCACGAGGCTGCCTCCGTGGCGTCGACCGAATAACGCATGACAAAGGCCTTGCCGAAGGCCGTCGAGCCGAGCAAGGCGATGTTGCCGAGCAGCTCCCCGAGCTCATCCTCGTCGATCCGTACGCGAACCGTGTCGTTCTCCAGCTGTACCCTCATGCGTTCGCCTCGCGCCATTCGTCAGGGGTGTTGCAGTTAGCCAGAAGGATCGGGTCCAGCCCGCCCAGAGGCAGTGTGGTCGTGCCGATGCGCGTCTGCAAGGCAGACACCGAACAGTCGCGACCGGTCAGCGTCATCATGCCAATGAGCGCGTCGCGTGTCGTGGCGTCGAGCGTCAGTCGCATCGGCAGCGGATGCCCCGCCCATCGCGTCGCTCGCTGGCGACGCTCGGTCAGCAAGGGCAAGAGCACGGCGCTCCCCATCCGTGGCATGTCCACCGGGACCACCAGCAGCTCGGCATCGGGAAGCACCTCCGCGGCGCTGGCCATGCCGCCGACCGGTCCGGCCGCCGGCCAACGGTCGGGGATGCCGCCAGAGCGCGAGCCGCTCACCGCCACCAGGCCGGCACCCATGCTGCGCAAGGCACGTGCGGTCCGGTCGAGCATCGTCACGCCGTCGATCACCATCAGCGCCTTGTCCTCACCCATGCGAGACGACAGTCCGCCAGCGAGAATCAGGCCGATGATCATGGCGCGTCGACGGGATCGAGTGGCCACGCATCAGCCGACGCCGTGTACACATCGCTCGCGGACAGCCACGTGTTCGCACGCGTATACGGCTGGATACGATAGGCCGCCTGCGAGGGCGTCATGCGGGCGACGGCGAGCCCCTCTTCGTCACGCGAAATCTCACCCAGTCCGAAGTGCTGCATGCCCTCGCGCACGACCGATGGCGCTTCCAGACGCACGCGCAATGGCCGCTCGGGCGGCAGCCCCGCCATCGCCCGCAGCACCGGCGCCACGAAGAAACGGTAGCCCACGGCCACGGCGATGGGATTGCCCGGCAAGGCGATGACGAGTGGCCCGTTGTCGAAGCGCACCACCAGCAAGGGCTTGCCCGGCCGTATGGCGACTTTGTGAAAAAGTTCACGGGCACCCAGCGACGCGAGTGCGGCTGGCACGAAGTCGAAACGTCCTGCGGACACTGCGCCGGTGGTCACGATCAGGTCGGCATGGCCGGCCAGGGCATCGCGGATCGCGACATGAAAGGCATCACCATGATCGGCAACCCGCGTGCGGCCGATCGCCTCGACACCCCAGCGCGCGAGGCTCGACGCTAGAAACGGTCCGTTGGAGTCGTGGATGCCGGCCAGCGGGAGCGGGCCACCCGCGTTGAGTTCGCTGCCGGTGTTGACGATGGCCACGCGCGGACGTCGCACGACGTCGAAGCGGTCGATGCCCAGGGCAGCGAGCAACATGATCGCCGCAGGATCGACGCGCCTTCCGGCAAGCAAGGCGACATCGCCCACCTCGATGTCACTACCGGCATGACGCACGTTCTGTGCGCGACGCTCGTCCGCAAGGAAGCGCACGCGATCGCCCTGGCGCTCGGTGCGCTCCACGGGCACGACGGTGTCGAAGCCCACCGGCATGCGCGCCCCGGTGGCAATCTCGCAGGCTTCCGCGTCGGGGTAGTCATAGGTATCGTCACCGGCCGCGTGCATGGCGGCAACGGCATAGGTGGATTCGGCAGGAATCGTTTCGCCTGGCGCGCGCACCGCATAGCCATCCATGGCCGCGTTATCGAAGCCCGGCAAAGAAGCGGGGCTGATGATGTCACGTGCCAGAAAACGTCCCGGTGCGGCGTCGATGCCGACGCGCTCACCATCGAGCGCGTCGGCTTCACCTAGTAACAGGGCCAGTGCATCGGGGTAGGAAATCATGGGTGAAGCGTAACCCGGCGGAGCCTCGCCATCACCCATCACGTCACGCCATCTTGCGCGACGCCTCCTGCACGGCCGCCGGGCGGTAGGCATGAAACGCCACCGTGGCCGAAGCGCGGCCCTGGCTCAACGAGCGCAGCGCCGTGCTGTAGCCCTCCAGCTGGGCGAGCGGCACATCGGCCTCGATCTCCGTGCGCTCCTGCGTGTCGGTCAGATTGACGATCTGGCCACCACGACGCTGCAGGTCGCCCAGCAGGTCGCCCACCGCCGAACCCGGCGAACTCACCGAGACGCGCATCACCGGCTCCAGCAATACCGTGCCGGTCGCCTCCAGGGCCGCCTTCACACCGATCTGCGCGGCACGATGGAACGCCATCTCGTTCGAATCGACCGCGTGGGCCTGGCCGTCCGTGACCGCGACATGCGCACCGACCACCGGATAGCCACGCGGGCCTTCGATCAGGGCCGACAACACGCCCTTCTCCACCGCCGGCTGGAACTGCTTGGGAATCACGCCGCCCGTGGTCTTGTCCTCGAAGCGGTTGGTCTCCTCACCGGTCGGCGTGACCGAAAGCACCACGCGCGCATACTGGCCACTGCCGCCCGTCTGCTTGGCGACCTTGCCTTCCACGGAGCCTGACGCCGAGGCCGGGGTTTCCTGATAGGCCACACGTGGCGAACCGGTGCGCACCTGCACACCCCACTCGCGACGCAGACGCTCCACCATCACTTCCAGATGCAGTTCACCCATACCCCAGACCAGCGTCTCGCCGGTGTCCGGATCGGTACCCACGCGGAAGGACGGATCCTCCTGCGCAAGGCGCGCAAGCCCGTTGCCGAGCTTGAGCAGGTCGGCCGAACGTTCCGGCGAAAGACGCCACGACAGCACCGCCGGCTGCGCCTGGATGGTTTCCAGACGCAATGGGTGATGCGAGTCCGTCAGCGTTTCACCGGTGGCGACGTCCTTCCAGCCCGCGATCGCAACGATGTCGCCCGCCTCCGCGGCGTCGACCGCTTCGGTGTCTTCGGCGCGCACCACAGCAAGACGGCCGATACGCTGCACGCGATCCGTGCCGCTGCGCCATACCGCGTCGCCAACGTGCAGGCGGCCCGAGTACACACGAACGAACGCCAGGGGGCCGTGCGCCTGGTTGACCACTTTGAAGACCAGCGCAGCGAATGGCGCGTTCGCATCGGGCGCCACCGTTACGTCACCGTCGTCGGTATGTGCGACCACCGCGGGGCGATCCAGCGGCGACGGCAGGTAGGCGACGAAAGCGTCGAGCAGCGGCTCGATGCCAACGTTGCGGAATGCCGAGCCCGGCAGCACCGGCGAACCGGCGCGCGCCAGCGTGCCGCGACGCAGGGCAGCCGTGAGC
>NZ_JBFUJE010000109.1:0-10811 GCF_056401535.1 Luteibacter sp. P4_E6
ATGCACGCATGCGCCTGCGCTGTGACTGGCGACCTTTCTTCGCCGTGTCGCCCGGCGATTTCACGATCGTGCCCGGCCCGTAACGGGTACGCGCTACAGGCCGAGGGAGATTTCCTCGGCCTCCACGCCCGCCATATGGATATGGTTGACGAAGAGTGAGAAGGCCAGCTTCCCGGCCAGGCCATGGACGTGCTGCATCCACGGTGGGAGATAGCGCGGCGCGACGATATCGCCGCTGGCGAAATGGGCTTCGAGGCTCATCACGTCATGCAGGGCGAGCTTGCCGGCGAACAGGTTGCGCAACAGGTCGAGGCGGCGCTGGCGCAAGGCCCAGCGGAAGAACGTGTGCACCGCCAGCAGGCCGGATAGGTAGACGTTGTCCTTGGCGAAGGCCGAGCCGCCGGTCAGCGGTACGCCGCGGAAGACCCGTTGCGCGGAATGGAAGCTGTCGCCCACGTTCTGCCCGCATTCGCGGAAATAACGGAACACGTCCACGAAGTCCGCGCCGTTCAGCGCCATGTCGATCGCAAGGATGCGCAGGCTGATGCGCTTCAGCCGCGAAATGTCGATCGCACCCGACATCAGCTCGGCGAACACAGCCAGGCCTTCCTGCGTGGCGGTGACACGCGGCGATGTACGCGCCAGCGAGGCGAGCACGGGCTGTTCGCGGCCGTTGAGCGCCGTGAGCGAATGGACGAAGGCCTCGTGCGCGAGCAGCTGGTGCYGGTCGTATTCCGTGAAGTGGATGCCACCACGCAGGCGGATGCGCGTCGCGCCAGCCGCGGCCTTGGCGGTGAGCTCGGGATCGACTTCGACCGAAATCGTTCCCGGCGAGAAGAAGGCATCGAGCATCTCGGACATGTCGCGGCGCAGTTCTTCGGCCGGAATCGTGCCCGTGGCGTCCTCGGTTTCCAGATCCGCACCCAACTCGTCCGCCAGGTCGACGAAATAGCGGGCGGCATCGAGGTTGCTGCGGTTGCTTCCGGGGATGGCGTCGCCCGGCTTGCCGTAAAGCGCCACCGAGGCGACGGTGACGCCATCGGTGCCGGCGGCATCGAGCATCTCGGTGGCCACGCGCCAGGATTCGGCCGTTCGGCGCAGGTACTCGGCAATCGGATGGTCTTCGCAGACCTCCCGCTCGATCGCTTCCAACTCGGCCCGGGTGCCCCCCAGATCGGGTGGCCGGTAACGGATATCCGGCAGCGAAAGGCGCCCGGCCCCGAATTCCTCGATGAGGCGCTCTTCGACCGATGCCGGCCAGGACACCGTCGGCAGGATGCGGATGGCGCGGACAGCGGCCAGCAGCCGCTGGTCAAGCGCCGCATAGCGCCGCATTTCCGGAGTCAGATGGGGCGGGAGGACGTGGGCGTGCATGGGGCGGAAGTATAGGCCGGGGCGCCGTTTCAGCGCGAAGAGATGTATTTCTCGCGGCGGATGTGCTGCACCGACAGCCCATGCTCCTTCAGCGAGGCGAAGGCGGCGTCGACCATGTTCGGGTTGCCGCACAGGTAGGCGATGTCCTGCTCGCCGTTGGGCTGCAGCTCCACCAGCATGTCCTGGACATAGCCGAGGCGGTCGTGGGGACGCGGGTTCGGCCGGGCGCCCCGACTCAGGCAGGGGTGGAAATCGAACCCCTCGTGAGTACGGGCAAATGCCTCGAACTCCTCGCCGTAGAGCAGCTCTCCCTCGTTGCGGGCGCCGTAAAGGAGCACGAAACGGCAGCCACGGCTGGCGATGAGGCTGGCGATCTGCGGCAACATGGCGCGGTAAGGGGTGACGCCGGTACCCGTGGCAATCAGGATGTAGCGCTGGTTCTGGTCGGCGTCCATCAGGCAGAAACGGCCATACGGGCCGCTCGCGTCGATCGTCTCACCCGGTTTCAGACCACTCAGCAGCTTGGTTGCCGCCCCGCCGTCCACGTAGCTCACCGCGATCTCGACCCGATCGACCGGCCCGGTTCCGTCCCCGATGGTCCCTACCGAATAGCTGCGCTTGGTCGGCTTGCCATCGTCGTAATGGAAGTGGACCTGGAGGAACTGCCCCGGCACGAAGGCCAGCGGCTGGCCGTCGGCACGCTCGAACGACAGGTGCCGCACCGAGGGGGCGAGCATGAAGCTGTCGGCGAGTCGGAGCTGGAATTGTTCGGCCATGGAAAGTCTCTGTTGACGTGCGGGAACAAGGTGGACAGACAAAGCCCGGTATAATAGGCGGCTTGTCATCCCGGCGCAGCCCATGACCACTCCTGCTTTAAACGTCAATAATTTACGGAAGACCTACGGCAACGGCGTGGAGGCCCTCAAAGGCATCTCCCTGACCGTCGAACCGGGCGACTTCTACGCCCTGCTCGGCCCCAACGGTGCCGGCAAGTCGACCCTCATCGGCATCCTCTCCTCCCTGGTCAACTCGACCTCGGGCGACGCGGAGATCTTCGGGGTGTCGATCCACAAGCACCGCAGCGAGGCGATGCGCCTGATCGGCCTGGTGCCCCAGGAACTCAACTTCAACCAGTTCGAGAAGCCCTTCGACATCTGCGTGAACCAGGCCGGCTTCTACGGCATCGGTCGCGCCGAGGCTTCCCTGCGCGCGGAGAAGTACCTGAAGGAGCTGCGCCTGTGGGACAAGGCACACGGCCAGGCACGGACCTTGTCGGGCGGCATGAAACGCCGCCTGATGATCGCCCGCGCCATGATGAACGAGCCGAAGCTGCTGATCCTCGACGAGCCCACCGCGGGCGTCGACATCGAGATTCGCCGCTCCATGTGGCAGTTCGTCAGCGGCATCAACGCTGCCGGCACCACGGTGATCCTCACCACGCATTATCTCGAGGAAGCCGAGCAGCTCTGCCGCAACATCGCGATCATCGACCAGGGTCGCATCGTGCAGAACACGTCGATGAAGAGCCTGTTGGCCACGCTGGACGTGGAAACCTTCGTGCTGGACGTTCCCAGCGCACCGGGCGTCCTTCCCGTCCTGCCCGGCGTGGTTCTCCGCACGCTGGACGATCACACCATCGAAGCCGAGATGTCCCGCTCCCACGACCTGAACTCCCTGTTCGCCGCGCTTTCCTCGCACGGTGTCACCGTCACTTCGATGCGCAACAAGTCCAACCGGCTGGAAGAGCTTTTCGTCCGACTGGTCGAGCACGGCAGGGAGAACGCGGCATGAGCGCTGCCACCAACCTCGTTGCGCTGAACACCATCGTTCGCCGCGAGATCGCGCGCATCCTGCGCATCTGGACGCAGACGCTGATCCCGCCCGCGATCACGATGACGCTGTACTTCGTCATCTTCGGCAAGCTCATCGGCAGCCGTATCGGCCTGATGCATGGCTTCACGTACATGCAGTACATCGTGCCGGGCCTGGTCATGATGAGCATCATCACGAACAGCTACGGCAACATCTCCTCCTCGTTCTTCGGCGCGAAGTTCGGCCGCTTCGTCGAGGAAATGCTGGTTTCGCCGATGTCGAACTGGGTGATCCTGCTGGGTTATGTCACTGGCGCAGTGACGCGCGGCGTGATCGTCGGTGCCCTGGTGCTGGTGATTGCGCTGTTCTTCACCGACCTGCATGTGGCCCACCCGATCATCACCTTCCTCTCCGTGGTGCTTGGTGCGACGGTGTTCTCGCTGGCCGGCTTCGTCAATGCCGTGTTCGCCAAGAAATTCGACGATATCGCACTGGTGCCGACCTTCGTGCTCACACCACTGACGTATCTCGGTGGCGTGTTCTATTCGGTCGACCTGCTTGGCGAGCCCTGGCACACCATTTCGCTGGCCAACCCGATCCTCTACATGGTCAACGCCTTCCGCTTCGGCGTGCTCGGCGTGAGCGACGTGCCCATCGTCACCGCGTTCATCGTGATGCTGGTCTTCGTGGTCGGCCTCAGTGGTATCGCCTTGCGCCTGCTCTCGCGCGGCGTGGGCCTGCGCTCGTAACGACATGCGGGTCAACAAGTACATCAGCGAGGCCGGCCTCTGCTCGCGACGCGAGGCGGACGAACTGCTCGTCGCCGGTCGCGTGACGATCAACGAGGACGTGGTCGGCATGGGCGCCAAGGCCCTCGAGGGCGATGTGGTGCGCGTGGATGGCGAGATCGTCGTCGCGCGAACGATGGCCCCCGAGTCAGCGAAAAACCGCGGCGTCTATATCGCCTTGTACAAGCCGGTGGGCATCACCTGCACCACGGATCAGACCGTCGATGGCAACATCGTCGACTTTGTCGACCATCCGCAGCGCATCTTCCCTATCGGCCGGCTCGACAAGGATTCCGAAGGCCTGATCCTGCTGACCAGCAATGGCGACATCGTCAACGAGATCCTGCGTTCGGAAAACCGCCACGAAAAGGAATACCTCGTGGCGGTGAACAAGGCCGTGACCGACGAGTTCATCCGCGGCATGGCCAAGGGTGTGCGCGTACACAACCAGATGACCGATCCCTGTCGCGTGCGCAAGATCGCGAAATTCGGCTTCTCCATCGTGCTCACGCAAGGCCTCAACCGACAGATCCGCCTGATGGCTGCGGCGTTCGGCTATCGCGTGACCCAACTGCGACGCGTGCGCATCATCAACGTGAAGCTGGGGCATCTCAAGCCGGGGCAGTGGCGAAACCTGACCGAAGCTGAGCTCCAGGGCTTGCTGCCGGAACGCACGCGCTGGTAGAGCCGGCACGGCTCTGGCACGAACGCCTACAGCCTCTGCGTTTCCACTGACATAGCAAAACGAGATAGGACCACAACTGTCTGGGGCAACCCCGGCGGCGACCCGTCGTGCCTTGTCAGAAACTACGTGGGCCGACATGAAGACGGCACCGTGATTCAAACAAGGATGTTCCTCAGACATGAAGCCCCTCCTCCGGCTGGCGTGCCTCGCCGCCCTTCTTCCCGGCCCCGCATTGGCTGCAGGGCAAACCACCGTCGACGTCTATCGCGAACTCATTCGTTACCGCGCCGCTACGGTGGGTGCGGAGAAGGCATTCGGATACGACACGCACGCGTACGTTTCGAAGTTCCTCGACAACCCGGATTCGCTGTACAGCGATCTGCGGATCGATCCGCCCATCACCAATGAAATCTGGTGGTACGACTTCGTCGACAGCCTTCCGATCGACGCGACCGAGAAAAGTGACGCTGCTCTCGAGATGTTGCAATGGCAGGGTGGCTTCACCAAGGCGAGAATCGGAATCGATGTGGTCGTCGACAAAGCGTCTGTCCGCGCCTATCGGGGTGAATATGCCGCTGCCAGTGCGATCAAGGCTGGCGTCGACGCTGACATCTTCCTGAAGGCCTGGGATATGAACGGGCGGATGACCACCATCGGCGCCGGCCACGCCGTCGCGCTGCAGTTGCTTCGCCATCAGGTCCGGAGCAACGCGCCGGAGACGTACGACGCCCTCGGGATCAAACCCGGCGTGCTGAGCCGCTATCTCCAGCAGAACAATCCGGAGAAGATCGACGCGTTTGACCAGGCCTACCTCGCCGACCTCCTTCGCTATGCCCTGTCCAGGCAGGACTTCACGATCGACACGGACGGACACAGGCAACTCCCGGCCGCATATCGTGTCGCACGCGTCGCCGCGGCCTTCGCGGATGCCGGAGGCTATCTCAATCCGCACGGCTACTGCCGGGGCAACGATCCCCATCCGGATGAACCGACCCGAGCGGACGCCATCGACGACAACCGTCCTCTTTGCTTCGTCGCCGCGACCGATCGTGCCGTGCAGTCGTGGTTCCGCCGTCAGATGCGCCACGAAGCATCCCTCATACGTAAAGCACATGAGAATCGCGACGAGACCGCCACGCGTCTGATGTCCTGGTTCAGCGGCGCACTGCTCCTGATCGATCTCGCAGGCTTTGTCGAAATGGGTGAAGCAGGCCTTCTCGGCGAGATGAGCGCTGAGGGCGCCATCCCCGAGGAAGAGGCGGCATACGCCGAAGAACGCGCCAATCAACTGACTTGCAGGCTCCGCTCATGATCAATCGTAACGTTCTCTTCTCTGTCCGCCTGGGCGCTTTGATGCTCGGCCTTTCGGCTTCGCTGGCATACGCGGGAAAGATCGAAACCGTTGGACAGTTCGCTTCCGGTGAGGGCGTCGTTGCCATGCTGGACGGCGAGTCGATCTTCTTCGCCGATGCCTATCGCGCGAAGCTCATCGACGCGCAGCTGGACACGGTTGGAAATAGCGGAACATGGGGTCGCGTGCGACACGGCATACATTCCCCGACCCTCGCACGGATGGAGTACGTGTACACCAAGGACGGACGCACGCTCCGACGTGTCTATCATGCGCGCAGTGGCCCCGCGATGGAGGTCGTCCTGAGCCGGTATGACTTCTCCCCGTCGACAGATGCATCCGCGGGCGAATCGAGCGCTAACGAGTCCGAAGGATCCCGGCCTTACGAGATCTCCGATGAGGACATTGCGAAGGATTTCGCTGAGCGCGTGTATTACCCGGCAGACACCCCGTTCAACGTGCGCGTTCCCAATCTTCCGCTACGCARCGACTCCGTCATCCAGTCGCGTCTCGTCGGCGGCAAGGACACTCATAAGGCAGACGCGGAGCTGAAAATTTTCCGGCAGATCGAAGCCGACATCAACGATGGCATCGTCACGCGTGGTGGAACACTCACCGGATATGTGAGCAAGGCGATGTGCGAATCGTGCGGTCCTGCCTCGGAAGACCTTGCCGAACACTTCGACATCAATGGCACGATTCAACAGTTAGTGGAGCGTGACAAGAACACGGTCGCGCTCGATCCCGCACTGGAGGCGAGCCACACGTCGTCCGAGGCGCTGAAGAACTCGCGCAAGGCGTACGCCAGCAAGCACTTCAGGCGCAATGCCGTCACGGACCCCGGGAAGCGATCGTGGATCGGCCTGGATAGCGTCAAGGCCCTGGAAGCCGAAGAGGCCGGATCGAAGGCCATCGAACCGTGTGGTGATTGACGTGCGCCATGGCATCCGCGCTCTCGGCGTCAGCCTCGTCGTGATCGGCAGCTCGTTCGCCCAGGCGACGACGATCGTCGATGTCGACGTGTGGTCGCACCTGCAGCGCGAGCGCGTCGCACGCGTTGGCGGTGAGCAGGCCTTCGCCGGATCGGAGAGCGAGCTGATGCTCCAGTTGCTCACCGACCCCGCATCGCCTTATTCGGAGACCGTGCGTGAACCCGACTTCACGAACGATGCCGAGTGGCCGGAGGTCCTCGCGGGTCTGCCGGGCAATCTCTCCACGGCCTCGGCGGTGGCCGTTCTCGACTGGGATCTCGGCCTGACGCGCGCCAGGCCCGGACACGACGTCGAGCCGCATCCAGGCTACAAGGACACCTTCGTGGCCGCGAGCGCGACGAAGGCTGACGTCGACGCCGACATCTTCTGGCACATGATCGACCTGACCGGCTTCCGCCATTCCGCTCGGGCCGCGACCTATGCCGTCGCCATGCAGATGCTGCGCGACCAGGTTCAGGCGACGATACCGGAACGTCGTGCCCTGCTCGGTATCGACGAAGCGGTCTTTCGCCGTGTCATGAAGGCTGCCTATCTCGATCAGGTTTCCACCTATGACATGCAGTACCTGTCCACGCTGGTTCAACACCGGCTGATCCACTGGCAACCGGGAGAGCGCTCCCGATCGGGCCTGAGGGCACTCCCCACGGTCTACCGCGTGGCTCGCGCGGCCGCCGCGTATCGCGATGCGCAAGGGTATCTCGGTAGCTATCCCTGCCGACCCGATGCAACGCCCGTGACCGGGCGCGCGGGAACCGGTGTCGAGGGGGACGATCGCCCGCTCTGCTTCGTCGCGGCAACCGATCGTGCCGTCCACCGTTGGTATATCGACGAAGCGCAGCGACAGGCGATCTGGATACCGGAACGCGAGCACGATGGCATGCTGAGACTGGCGGGATTCGCCGCGGCAGTGCTCACCCTGCTCGACCTCGCGCCGCTCGTCGAGGTGGTCGAGGCCGTCGCCGCCGACGATCTCGTCACCGCCGAATGGCTCACGCCGGTCGAGGCCGACATGGCTGCCGAACGCGCTGACCATCTTTTCTGCCCCTTTCCGGAGTGACCGCCATGCGCCCCGCTCTCATTGCGACGCTTTCAGCCGCGATTTTCGCGTCCACCATTTCCTCAGCGTGCATGGGCGGTGTTGTGGAGACCGATCGAATCACCCTCGACGAGGGCAACGTCACGGCGCTCCTGGAGTCGACCAGCCAACACTACGTCGACGCCATGCGCTCGTTGATCAGCGAGCGCTACCAGGACGAGTATCGCGCCATTCGCTGGGAAGCCCTGGAGAATGTCATGCGCGATGCGCCCATCGCCCGCCTTGAATATCACTTCGCCATCAACGGTGTCGCCAACGTCCGGGTGTACCACGCGATGGGCGGGCGCCCGCTGGGCTCGCTGGCAAAGTCGATCTTTGAAGGACCGACGCGTCCGGGCACGCCAGACACACCGGCCAGCCCCATGGATATCGAATCCGAGGACGAGGGTTCCGTGCGTGCCTTGCCGGCGGTGGACGAGGTCGCCGCGGACCTGGAGGACAACCGCTTCTACACCGAGTTCGATGAGATCAACGTGCGAGCCCCCATGATGGCCGACGATAGCTCGGCGCTGGAGGCGTTCCTCGTCGAAGGCGAGAACCGGGCCTTCGATCCCGAGTTCAAGGCCTTGCGTGCCATCGAGCGGGATCTTCGTACGGGAGTCATCCCAAGCGGCGGGAGGATTCAGGGCAGCGTCAGCGGCATGGCGTGCACGTCGTGCAAGTACGCGATGAAACGCTTTTCGGACACGTATGCTGTCGATGTCCGCCTCGCCCAGGTCTTCCCCTCCATGTCCCGTCCTGCCCAGGCTGAGCTGATCGCCTCGGGCCGCGCCCGCTTGAGAGGGACCATGCTGGTCGATACGGTCACCGACCGCCCCCTGCTGGCAGCGGATCTCTTGCGGGGTGCTCGCGAAGGCCAGATCAGGCGGTCACTGAGCCCCCGCGCCATGGGCCGGTCCTTCAAGGGAATGCCCTGGGCCCGACGCTCGTTCCGGCTGAACCCGATTCGGTTACAGCGCGTCTCCGAGGGCTCATCCGAAGGATCTCCCCCACCGCGGCCCCGCGTTCCAAAAGACCCTGCCACCGGCTGCTGACCGCGTGAAGCGGCGGCGTCCGACCCGGCATGCGATCATGGGCACATGAATGCCTTCGCCCAGACCACCCTTTCGCCCGCCCTCCTTGCCGCCGTGGACTCCCTCGGCTACACCGAGATGACACCGATTCAGCGGGAAAGCCTGCCGCCTATCCTTGACGGCCGCGATGTGATCGCCCAGGCCCGGACGGGCAGCGGCAAGACCGCGGCGTTTGGCCTGGGGCTTCTTCAGCAACTGGATCTCACGAAAATCCAGCTGCAGGCGCTGGTGCTCTGCCCGACGCGCGAACTCGCCGACCAGGTGAGCAAGGCGATTCGCCGCCTTGCCATCAACCTGCCCAACGTGAAGCTGCTGACGCTGTGCGGCGGCATGCCACTGGGCCCCCAGCTCGCCTCGCTCGAACACGACCCCCACATCGTCGTCGGTACCCCGGGACGAGTGCAGGAACATCTCAAGCGTGAAAGCCTGCACGGCGGCGGCATCAAGGTGCTGGTGCTCGACGAAGCCGATCGCATGCTCGACATGGGCTTCGAGGAAGCGATCGACGACATCGTCAAGCGCATATCGAAGCATCACCAGACCCTGCTGTTCTCGGCTACCTATCCCGATGCGATCCGTGCCGTTAGCGGTCGCGTGCAGCGTGATCCGGTCACGGTCACCGTCGAAGAAAAGCACGACGAGAACACCATCGAGCAGCGCATGATCGAGGTGGAACCGGCGAACAAGCCCGACGTGCTGTCGCGCATACTGACCCACGAGAAGCCGGAAGCCACCCTGGTGTTCTGCAACATGCGCAAGGACACCGAAACGCTTGCCGCGGAGCTCGATCGCCGTGGCTTCTCGCCGCTGGCCCTGCACGGCGACCTTGAACAGCGCGATCGTGACGAAGTGCTCGTCCGCTTCGCCAATCGCAGCTGCAATATCCTCGTCGCCACCGATGTGGCCGCGCGTGGCCTGGACATCATCGACCTGCCACTGGTGATCAGCTACGACGTCGCCCACGATGCCGATACGCACACCCATCGCGTGGGGCGCACCGGCCGCGCCGGCGCCAGGGGTCTCGCCATCACCCTGGTCGGTTCGCGCGAACAGCCGAAGATTCGCGCCATCGAGGAACGTCTTGGCGGCCCCATGCTGCGCTATCCGGCAAAGCCGGTCGGGGATGGCCGCAAGGTGCTCAACCTCGCGGCCATGAAAACCCTCGTGATCGACGCCGGTCGTCAGGACAAGCTTCGCCCGGGCGACATCCTCGGCGCACTCACCGGCGATGCCGGCCTCGAGGCCAAGGACATCGGCAAGATCGATGTCTTCGCCACGCGCGCCTATGTAGCCATCCGCAGGGATCTCGCGAATCGGGCCCTCGAGCGCCTGCGCGCCGGCAAGATCAAGGGCCGCAACTTCCGGGTAAGACCGCTCGGCTGATTCCCGGGCTACCTCAGTACGAACGCGGCGCGGCGCAATAACCTCTCGTGTCGGCGGCGGGAGGCGGTGTGGGTGGCCCCGGCCTCGGCGTGGGTCCGCGAGTCATGAGCGAGCCCATCGCCGAGGTGAAGAACAGCACCCGCTTGCGCATGAATCGCTGCGATGCCCACGCGCCGTCGCCGGAAAGTGCATTGATGTGCACGTCGATGTCGTACTGCAGGGCGAACATACGCACGGCCATCTCGCAGGAAAGGCAC
>NZ_JBFUJE010000110.1:0-12041 GCF_056401535.1 Luteibacter sp. P4_E6
CTTCGCGACGATCTCATGCAGGAGGTGAAGCGGCTTGCGGCCGAGGCCAGGTTCGACTACCTGCTTATCGAATCGACCGGCATATCCGAGCCCTTGCCCGTGGCGGCTACGTTTCATGTCCGCGATGAAGCCGGGTTCTCCCTGTCGGATGTCGCTCGGCTGGACACTATGGTTACCGTGGTCGACGGCAGGAGTTTCCTGCGGGACTTCTGTTCGAGCGACAGCCTGGAGCAACGCGGCGAGGCTGCCGGCGAGGACGACGAGCGTTCGCTGGTGACCTTGCTGACCGAGCAGGTCGAGTTTGCGGATGTCATCGTCGTCAATAAATGCGACCAGCTCGACGGCGTCGCAAGGCGGGAAGTGCGGCGCGTGCTTCGCGCCCTCAACCGCGACGCGCGGCTCGTCGACGTCGCCCACGGCGAAATCGACCTCATGGACATTCTCAACACGGGACGCTTCGATTACGAACGTGCCCAGAGAGCGCCAGGCTGGGTGAAGGAACTGATGGGCGAGCACACGCCCGAGACGGAGGCTTACGGCATCACGAGCTTCGTCTACCGAAACGCGCGGCCGTTTCATCCCGCACGGTTTATGGACATGCTCAATGCGGGGATCCCCGGTGTATTGCGTGCCAAGGGCTATTTCTGGCTGGCCACCCGCATGGACTGGGTGGGAAGCCTTGCCGTCGCCGGTGGCTCGACGGAGTCGTTGGCGGGTGGTCATTGGTGGGCCAGCCGCAAGCGTGTGGATACGGGGCTGCGGGAGCCGTTTGCCCTGAAGGACCTCGGCGTGTCCGCGCCGGACGAGAACGAGCTGCCGCATGAGGCCGAGCGTCGTGCGCTGCTCGATATCTGGCATCCGAGGTTCGGCGACCGGCGTCAGGAGTTGGTTCTCATCGGCGTGGACATGCCGGAGGCCGATATCCGGCATGCGCTCGACGCCTGCCTGTTGCAGGACGATGAGTTCGCGCGCGGGCCGGAAGCCTGGCTTCGGATGTTCGATCCGTTCCCCTCGTGGTCGCTGACGGAGCATTGAGCACCCGTGCGAGTTCTCCTGACCCGTCCGCGCCTCCTGCTTATCGTCGCGGGCCTCTTTACCGCGTTGCTTTCCGTGCTTGTCGCAAAGCGGACCGCGAACAACGGGGACCATGCGAGCAGCGTGCCCGGGACGCCGTCTTCGACGTCGCCGCACGACCATGACCATGCATCGGCGCATGAGGTCGAAGCCAGTCAGGCGTTGTCCCTCATCGGACCATCGCTCGTCTCCACGCCTGAAGCCGCAAACGATGTCGTGTTCCTCGCCGTGGCGGCAGCCTACGGCCGCTGTGCGCCGGCGCACGCCCCTGAAATCGGCGCCCGAGCTGGCCGCCCGCTTGCCCTGCGACGGACCTGTCGATGTCTCGATCGGGTCCTTTCGGCAGCACGTGACCCTTGAGGGCTACGCCGCGGCGTTTCCCGATAGCTACTTCGATCCCTCCCTGTCATCGGCGTCGGCCGAATTCGCGGGCCGCTCGCTGGCCGAGCGCGCTACCGACACGTGTAACGGCGTGGCATATGCCGTGCTGCCGCTCGATGCGCCGCGCGCATGGCAATGCACGGCCCTGCGTGCGGAAGCGCGCAGGCGCGTGGCGGGGCTCTGTAGTGGTACGGCCGAGGCGGCTGCCCAGCAGATTCGCGATGCCGTGATGCGCCTACCTTCGACGTGCCAATGAGTTCGTCAGCACACCCGTTAAATACCAGGACACCTCGCCTTGAACCTGACCTTGAAGTTCTCCCGTTCCTTGCTTGCCGCGGCACTCACCGTGGCCCTGTCGTCCGTGGCAAGCGCGGAACCTCCCGCGAAAGGCGTGTACGCGTCGTTGCCGAGCGAAACGCCCGAGCATTTCAAGCCTGTGCGCGACGCCTTCGATTACGAGGCACGCGACGTCATGATTCCCATGCGCGATGGCGCGAAGCTCCACACCGTCATTCTCGTGCCCAGGCATGCGAAGAATGCCGGCATCCTGCTGACGCGCACGCCTTACAACGCTACGGAAATGACGAGTGCGGTTGAGAGCGGTCACCTCGGTGTGGCGGTAAGCCACGACGATGATGCAAGCGATGTCCTGATCCAGGACGGATATATCCGCGTTGTTCAGGACGTTCGCGGCAAGTACGGTTCAGAAGGCGACTACGTCATGAATCGGCCGCTCCATGGCCCGCTCAATCCGACACCCGTCGACGACTCCACCGACGCCTACGACACCATCGACTGGTTGGTGAAACACGTGCCGGAGAGCAACGGACGCGTGGCCATCCTTGGCATTTCCTACGACGGCTTTGAACCGTTGATGGCGATCATTCATCCGCACCCGGCACTGAAGGCCGCCGTGCCGATGAACCCGATGGTCGACGGATGGATGGGCGACGACTGGTTCCACCATGGCGCCTTCCGCCAGCAGAACCTTGAATACATCTACGAGCAGACGGCATCGAGGAAGAACACGCTCAAGTGGTGGTCCAACTATGCCGACGACTATCAGTTCTTCCTCGAAGGCGTATCCGCCGGGGCGGTGGCCAAGGCCTACGGCATGGAACAACTCGGTTTCTGGAACAAGGTTACGCAGCACCCTGCCTACGATGCGTTCTGGCGCGACCAGGCCGTCGACAAGGTGCTCGGCAACGAGCCCGTCTCGGTACCGACCATGCTGGTTGCCAGCCTCTGGGACCAGGAAGACATCTACGGTGCCATGGCGGTCTACCACGCGATGAAGCCCCACGACACCGACCAGCGGTTGTTTCTCGCTGTGGGCCCGTGGTTTCACGGCCAGGAGGTCGGTGATGGCAGTAGCCTGGGCGCCGTGCGCTTTGGCAGTGACACCAGCCTCTACTTCCGCCAGCACATCCTCAGGCCCTTCCTCGCGCACTATCTCAAGGACGCGCCGGACGTGCCTGCGCCTGTCAACGCTTTTGTCACCGGCCAGAATGTCTGGACGACGTCGAAGGCGTGGCCCGAGACGAACGACGCCGCCTCGACGCTCGCGATTCGCCCGGATGCCGATGGCAAGCTGCAGCTGGGCGCCGTCGCGGAGAGCGGCTCCGATAGCTTCGTCTCCGACCCGAGCCATCCCGTGCCGTACCGTCCGCGTCCTGTCGGACCGATGGCAGGCAAGGGATGGCAGCACTGGCTGACCGACGACCAGCGAGCCGCCGCCACGCGCCCGGACGTGCTGACCTATACCAGCGCCGTGCTCACCGAGCCGCTACGCATCAGCGGTCCGCCGCAGGTTCACCTGGTGGCCAGCACATCGGGGACGGATAGCGACTGGGTCGTCAAGCTGATCGACGTATATCCCGATCAGGTTGCCGAGCAGCCCGAAATGGGTGGCTACGAACTGGGTATCGCCATGGACATCTTCCGGGGCCGTTACCGCACGGGATTCGACAAGCCCGCGGCCCTCACCGCCGGTGCCGCGCTGCCGTACGATTTCAGCCTGCCAAACGCCAACCACGTGTTCCTGCCCGGGCATCGGGTCATGGTGCAGATCCAGTCGAGCTGGTTCCCTCTCTACGATCGTAATCCGCAGAGGTTCGTGCCGAACATCTTCTTTGCGACGCCCGCCGATTTCCAGCCAGCGACGCAACAGGTGTTTCGTGGCGGTGACGCGACCGTCATCACGTTGCCGGTCGTGAAGGGATGATTCCTTTGCATGAAGTACTGCTGGCAGCCTGTGTTCTGGGCGCCACGTCACTGGTTTCGCGCCTCGTCGTCTGGTTGCCGGGCGGCGCCTTGTCGCCGTGGCTGGTGTGGTTGCAGTCGCTGGCTGTCGGTCTTCTCGTCGGCGACGCCTTGCTCCATGTCCTGCCCGAGGCATTGGAGACCGGGCAGCCCTTCGACCACACGATGCTGGCGCTCGCCGCGGGTGCGTTGGCGCTTGTCGTGGTCGAGAGCTGGGTACGACGCGCACCGCTCGTGCCGTCGTTGGAGGGCACGCAACGTACGCCATTTGCACGCATGAATCTTGCCGGGGACTTCGTGCATCACCTGGTGGATGGCGTCATCGTGGCTGCAGCCTTCCTCGCCGGCGAGTCCGCAGGTATCGCCGTGATGCTGGCGATAGCCCTYCACGAGGTGCCGCGCGAACTCAGCAGTGCGAGCGTGCTGGTGGCGGGTGGGTATCCGCCGCGCCATGCGTTCGCGCTGTCGGTGTTGATGGCCCTGGGTGTGCCAGCCGGGGCCCTGATGATGAACCTTGTTCCGTTGTCGCCCAGTGGCCTGGGGCTGGCGCTGGCGGCGGCGTCGGGCACCGTCCTGTATGTCGCGCTCGCGGACATTCTTCCCGGCATATGGGCCAGGCTTGCGCCTAACCAGCGGGCGGCTCCCGTGATTGGGGCGTCCGCGGGACTCTTGGTGATGTGGCTGGCAGCGCGCATGGAGCAGGGATGATCATCAAGCGCTCACTGCCGGCCTATGCGCTCCATGCGTTGGGCGCGGTGCTATTCGTTGGTGCCATCGGCTGTCTTGCATCGGCAAGCGTGCCGGTGCGCGTCCTGGGGCTTACGTTGCTGTTCGCCGCCACCGGCTTGTTCAGCGAAGGCGTGACGGTGCAGGTGCGAGGACGGCCAGAGGCATGGGTCGGACCGTTTCGCGCCATGGTTTACCGGCGACTCCCCGCCAACACCGTGTTTGCACGAGGTGTGCTGTCCGCCCGTGAGGCGCGTCGCCGTTTCGATGGTATCGACTGGATCGGCGACTGGCTTCCAGGTGCCATCGCTTTCGGCGGCGGAGGCGTGTGCCTGATCGTCGCCGCGAGCCTATTCAAGGCCGTTGGCCAGGCCATGGGCGCACCGGCCCCGTATTCGGCGGCGATCCTCCTTGTGGCCGGCATGCCGCTACTCGTGCTGCAGCGCTTTCTCGCCGTACGTTCAACCGCCTCCGGGCCGGCGGTGGAGACGGTGGTGCGCATTCCGCTCGTATCCACCCTCGTCCTCGGCGCGGCGACACTCTTTGCTTCGCTTGGTTACATCTGGGCGGAGTGGTTGGCCTTCGTGCCGCTCGCGCTGGTTTCTCTTGCGGCAGCCGAAGCGATGATCCGCGCGACCGCGCTCCTGTTCGCTCCGGCTCGCCCCTTCGCCGAACGGAACTCGGCGGCCCTGACATGGACGGCCAGCCTGCTACGTTTGCAATGGCCGAGCGTGTCGCGTGGGAGCGACTGGCTCAGGCAATCCTATGGCATCGACCTGTCACAAAGTTGGGTGCTCGCGTATGCGTTGCGCGCGACGCTGCCTGTCGCCGCCGCTCTCGCCGTGTTCGCCTGGCTCGCTACGGGCGTGACGGTGCTGGGCGTCGACGAGCGTGCGGTCGTCGAACGCATGGGACGTCCGGTCGCGCTCATCGGTCCGGGTCTGCACATCCACCCGCCGTGGCCGCTGGCGCGCACGCGGACCATCGAGCTGGGGGTCGTCCATCAGATGCCGATCGTCTTCTCGGCGCGGCCCGGAGGCAGGTTGCTTGCCGAGCTTGCCAGTGCAGGCCGCGCGGATGTCGATGCCGGCATGGATGCCGAAGCCATTCCCGAACCGCCTGCTGACCGGCTATGGGACGCGAGTCATCCCGGCGAGGCGAGTTATCTCATCGCAAGCAGCGCGGGAGGGCGGGAGGGCTTCCAGATCGTCAACGTCGACCTTCGCGTCATCTTTCGCGTGCCCGACACCCACGACGAGGTGCTCGACTCCGTGTATGGAACATCCGACGCGACGGGATTGATACGCGTCTCGGCGGGCCGCCTTCTCGTCTCGCACTTTGCAACGTCCACCCTCGATCAGCTTCTGGGGGAGAACCGTAGCGCGTTCGTCGAACGGTTCAGGCGTGACCTGCAGGCCGAGGTCAGTGCCTTTCACGCGGGCATTGCGATCGTCGGCGTCGTGGTGGAAGCCATTCATCCACCTCCCGCGGCCGCRGTCGCGTACCACAATGTCCAGGCATCGGCGATCCGCGCGGACGCCATGCGTTTCGACAGCCGTGCGCGTGCTTTCGCGCTACGCGGTTCGGCCAGTCAGGACGCCTTGCGTACGGTGGACCTTGCGAAAGCCGGGGCAGCGGAGCAACTGGCGTCGGCGACCGCGACCAGAACAACGTTCGAAGCCGACACGCGAAGCCTCGCTGCCGGACGCGATGTCTTTGTTTTCGAGAGCTGGCTGACCCACCTTCGCAATGACCTGAGCAAGGCGCATCTCACCGTCGTCGACCATCGCATCGACGGCACCCAAACCACGCTGGACTTGCGGCCGTTCGCAGGGTCCACAGGGGGAACCCTTTGAACGCTTCCAACATGCGCCACGGCGCACGGTGGCTCGTCGCCGCAGTCATCGTCGGCCTCGCCGTGGCTGCGGCGTCCTTCGTCGTCGTAAGCCCGGGGCAGGGCGTCGTCATCACGCGCCTTGGCAAGCCGGTACGCGTACTCGTCACCGCTGGCGGTGCGCTGAAGTGGCCAGCGCCGATCGAGGCGACCACGGATATCGACCTGCGTCTTCGAACCACGTCCAGTGGCTTGCAGGACGTGGGCACCCGCGACGGCCTTCGCGTCCTCGTCCAGGCGTACGTGGTCTGGCGTGTTCCCCAGGACGCGGATGCGGTTGAGCGCTACCTGCGCGCCGTGCAGAACCAGCCGGATATTGCCGCGTCGCAGCTCAGGAGCCTCATGGCGTCGTCACTCGAAATCACCGCCAGCAGTTTCGATCTCGCACAACTGGTGAACACCGACCCGGACAAGGTTCGGCTGGCAGCCTTCGAAGAGCGCCTGAGAACCCTGGTGGGCCAGCAGGCGCGGGCGGTTTACGGCGTCGATGTCGAGCAGGCGGGAATCGAGCGCCTGACCCTGTCGACCGAAGCGCTGCAGGCAACCATCGAACGAATGAAGGCGGAGCGCGACACGGCATCCGCGCAGCGGTCGGCGGAAGGCCAGCGCGAGGCGGCCCAGGTCGTCTCCGAAGCGGAGCGTGACGCGCGCATCGCGATCGCCGGCGCCAAGGCCGAGGCGTCGTCCATCGAGGCCGACGCGCAGGTGAAGTCCGCCACGGTTTACCAACAGGCGTATACGTCCGACCCCGCGCTGTACACGTTGTTGCGATCGTTCGACACGCTCGATGCCACGATCACGCCCAGCACGCGCCTGGTCCTGCGCACGGACGCGGCCCCCTTTCGTCTGCTGGTCGACGGACCGGTGCCGCATCTCGCCGCGCCCGTGAAAGCCCGGCCATGAGTGAGATCCCATCAACCTCGCTGCTTGGCGATGCGCTCAAGTGGTCGTTTCGCCTGCTCTTCGGTCTGGTCGGGCTACTCGCCGTGGCATGGGCTGTGACGGGAATTTCCCGCATCACACCGGATAGCCAGGCTGTCGTCACTCGCTTCGGTCAGGTCATTCGTGAAAGCGGGCCGGGACTTCTGGTGACATGGCCGGCGCCGATCGATCGCATCACCGTGTTGCCGTCGCCGGGGCGACAGGTACAGTTTTCTCCCGAGACACTGGAAATCGGCGGTTCATTGCCGCCGCCGGGGGACGAGTTGTCGACGGGTTACATCGTCAACGACGAGGCGCGCGAGAACACCTGGTTCTTCCTGACCGGCGATGGCGGCATCGTGCACCTCAGAGTGACGGTGTTCTATCAGATCACGGACCCGACGGCGTACGTCATTTCTGCCGAGCACGTCGAGCCGGCGCTTCGCCGGGCCGTCGTGGCGGCCGCTGTTCGAATCTGTGCCAGTCGGGATCTGGATTCGATCCTCGTCGCCCGTCCGGAACGGGCTGACGACCCTTCCTATGCCGCGCGCAGGGAACGCTTTCGCACCGACCTTGTTGCGCTTATCAACCAGCGTCTGGACGCCATGGGGCGCTCCCGGAACGGCCTCGGTATCCACGTTGCGCGCACCGATGTCGTCGCCAGCATTCCGGCCGGCGCCAAAGCCTCGTTCGACAACGTGCTCCAGGTGTCGCAACAGGTCGAGCGTGCCCTTGCGCAGGCGCGTACCACGGCGGAAATCCGACGGCAGACAGCGGAGCAAACCCGTGCGCAAACCCTCGACGAAGCGCGCGCCAGGGCGCAGGAGACCGTGAGTGCGGCCGAGGCGAATTCGGCCCTCGTGCTCGCACTGGGCAAGACCACCACCATGAGTCATTCAACCGTGCTCGATCAGGTATACCGCGAACGGATCAAATCACTTTTCGACGTGGCTGAGCGCGTCGACACCGTGCCGGCGGGCGACGGTGGTCACGTTATTGTGCCGGGGGTGGGCCAGTGAACGGAGCCGCACTCCTCACGAGCCGCGAGCGCCGCGGCTGGCGCCTGCGCATCGTTCTTGTCCTGTGGTCGCTGGGCTTGCTTGGGCTAGCGTGGCTGATCGGCGTGGCATCCGACACCCTGACCGTCGAGCGGCAACTCCTCACCGCGCTTGCGGCGCTCCTGATGGGTGGCCCGGTCATGACGGCCGCCTTTCGCAGCCTTCGGCATCCTGACCTGCACGGTGTCGTCGACCAGCTCGTGGCCCTTGCGGTGATTGCTTGCTGGGTCTCGGCCGATTTCGTGACGGCCACCCTGTTGCCGGTAGTGATGATGGTCGGACGCGTGCTGGAGGATCGTTCCTTGCTCGGCTCACGCGAAGCAGTCGAAGCCTTGTCGAACCTCACCACGGCCGTGGCTCGCCGCGTCGCCGCCGATAGTCGGGTCGAATTGATCGATGTGGCGCGGCTTCGGCCCGACGACATCGTGGAAGTGCGAGCCGGTGACAAAGTGCCGGCCGACGGGGTCGTGGTCGACGGCATGGCGAGTCTCGACACCGCCTCGTTGACGGGCGAGTCCTTGCCGGTGGAAGCGATGGTCGGGCAAACGGTGCTGGGTGGTTCAGTGAGCCTGAACGGCGTGCTTCTCGTGCGTGTGACGCGTATCGGCGAGGATAGTGCGCTGGGCAGGGTGGTGGCGCTGATGCAGGAAGCCGAACGTAGCAAGCCGGCCGTCACTCGCCTTCTTGAACGTTACGCGGGCAAATACCTGCTCTTGGTCATCCTGCTCGCCGCGATGGTCTGGTTTACGACACTCAACTCCGCCGCCGTCCTCGCACTCCTCGTCGCCGCATGCCCCTCCGCCATGGTGCTTGCCGCGCCGTCCACGGCACTTGCCGCGGTCAGTGTCGCCGCGCGCCACGGCATCCTCCTCAAGAGCAGTATCTTTCTCGAGCGTCTCGCCGACGCGGATGCACTCGTGGTCGACAAGACCGGCACCGTGACAACGGGTCAACTTCGCGTCGTGGGGGTTCGGTGTGAGGCAGGCGTTGAATCCAGGCATCTCGGCGCGGTCGCTCGCGCACTCGGACGCGTCAGCAGTCATCCGGTCGGTCGTGCACTGGCGCATCTTGCCGGTGACGACGAGGTCGTCCTTGCGGATGTGCATGAACAGGCCGGCTTCGGCATGGCTGCCGTGACCACGCAGGGTCCGGTGCTGCTTGGCCGTGAAGAGTTGTTTACCGCCCACGGCGTGACATTCCATCCGGCCCCTGCGCATGCCGGTCCGGTGGCGGGTGTTTCCGAAGGCGCTCGGTTTCTTGGCTGGGTCCTGCTGGCGGATGAAGTCCGACCCGGCGTGGCGGAGACGCTCGAGGCCATGCGGGGTCTCGGCATCGACCGGCAAGCACTGCTCACCGGCGACCGCGCCGGCGAAGCCCGCCGTGTCGCGGCGCTCGTCGGCCTCGACGAGGTGGTGTCGGGCGCACTGCCGCACGACAAGATGGCTTTCGTCAGGAAAATGGTCGATGCGGGACAACGACCGATCGTGGTCGGCGACGGCATCAACGACGCACTGGCGCTGAGGGCCGGCGCCGTGGGCATCGCCATGGGCGGGCAGGGCAGCGACATCGCCATCGCATCGGCGGATGTCGTGCTCACCGGACACGACTTTTCCCGCGTCGCCACCTGTGTTCGTCTCGGTCGCCGGGCGCGCCGCACGCTTCAGCTCAATCTTGCATTAAGTGCCGTCTGGACCGTCGGGCTCATCGCACTCGCGTTGGCCAGTGGCGGTCGGAGTGGTGGAGCGCTGACGGCAGCGGTTCTACAGAACTGCGCTGCCTTCATCGTGCTGGCGAGTGCGGGGCGTCTGTTGAAGTTTGATGAGAGGGGAAGATAGGGGCATCTCACGGGGCGACTTTGGTTGCGCGGTGATCCACGCCATTCTGGTGTAGCACCACCGCCGCGATGTTTCCGTTTGCGTCGCGCTCGAAATCAAGTTTTGCATCGACCACCCGGTAGAAGAACTTGTCGCGTGCACTGGCGAAGACGGGGAAAGCCGATTGGTTAGCCAGTCTCGCCATGAGCTGGTCATTCTGCAAAGTGACCTCAAGTATGGCGCCCCGAGCCATCTGGTAACGCCCGGCATAGCCCTGGAGCAGAGGGCGCGCGAGGGTTACCTGGGTGTCGCCCACCGTTGCGTCGGAGGCATTTTCGCTTATCCGTGCGGCGATGTGGTCGCCACGCTGGTGCAGGATCATGCCAGTCACGTGGCTGTTGGCATCGCGCGTAAAGCTGATCGCAATGTCGTCGATGTTGGCGAAGAACTCGTCCTTCGCACTGGCGAAGATCGGTATCGGTTGCTGCCCGGTCCCTTGTGCCGCGAGTTGGTTTCCATCACGAAATACGCGGACGACGAGTTTGGGCGACAACTGGTAACTTCCGACATATTCCTCGATCTGCTCGGGCGTCGTCTCCAGGCGCTTGTGCACCGGGCGAAGCTTCCAACCTGCATCGAGGGTAGCGAATCCGAGGTCTTCCACGGGCACAGCGGCATTGGTGAGAATGACTACCCCGTGACGACGATCAGCCGTGAAGCCGATGAAGCTTGCGTAACCTCCGGTCATCCCGCTGTGCCAGATGATGTTGCCGTCGGGGAGTTCGTGGGTCATCCACACCAGTCCAATCCGGTCCTCTGGCCGCGGGCCGGTACTTCTGGGTGTCTGTGCGAGTTGCATTGCAGGGTATAGGGACGTAGGCAACTGGCCCATGTTTGCCTGCAGGTAGTGACACATGTCCTCGGCCGTGCTGACGATGCCGCCGGCACCGGCGAAAAGTTCCAGGTGCCAACGCGGAACGGCACGACCGTTGGCGTCGTGGCCGGGAGCGAGCACCGCCTGCGCAGTACCGGCCAGCGCGACGCCACTACGGCGCATGCCGAGTGGACCCAGGATGTCCTTCTGCAACAGTTTGTCGTAGCTGGTACCTGCATGCGCCGCGAGGGCATAGCCCAGGAGCGCGACACCAAGATTCGAGTATTCGTAGCTCGCGCCGGGATCGCGGGGCAGTACGTAGGAGGCCAGGAAGGCTTTGAGCTTCGCCACGTCGTAGTCGACATAGGGATCGGCCTGACGCAGCGGCATGAAGTTCGTCGGCATGCGTGGCAGCCCGGAGTCCTGCATGGCCAGCGTTTCCAGCGTTATGACCTTGCCATCGCGAGCGGGCACGGTGAAACCGGGCAAGAGATTGGCTACGGGTTCGTCCAACGTCAGATCCTTCGACGTCACGGAGGCTGCCAGCAGTGTCGCGGTGAACGTCTTGGTGATCGATCCGATTTCGTAGGCGGTATCGGGTCCGGCGTCGGAGCTACCATCCGCTTTCCCGAAAGCGTGGATCTCGCTGTGCTCGCCGTCGACGATGGCGACGACGACTGAGGGGTAGATGCTGGCAGCGACACGTTCGCGAATGGCCTGGTCAACACGTTCGGGCATCGGCACGGGCGTAGCGGCCCTGCAGACGGTGATGGCAAAGCATCCCAATAACGTCATCGCACAGCGCAGCATAAATCCTCCATGGATAGCGGGGTGGCCCCGCGACCTCACGGAGTTTCGACGAGCGCTTGCCTGGCGGCAAGCGCAAGTTCATGCGCGCGGTGTGGACTGCCAGGACCCGTTTTCTTCCTGGCCCGCTATGTCAGGCTTCGGGCGGTACCACGGTCTCAATGAGGCCGGTGGTTACGTCGTATACGAGACCCGAGATGGTGAAGTTCTTGCCCAGGACAGGGTGGGCC
>NZ_JBFUJE010000111.1:0-10697 GCF_056401535.1 Luteibacter sp. P4_E6
GGCATCGATCTCGCCGCGCCAATGCTTGCGCATGGCCTCGGGCACTTTTGCGTAGCCGTAGCCGGGCAGGTCGACCAGCCGACTGTCGAGCGGCTCGGCCCCTTCCACTTTCAACCGCGGCAGGTCGAACACCACCATCAGCTGCGTGCGCCCCGGCGTCTTGGAGGTGCGCGCCAGCGCGTTGTGGCCGGTCAGCGCGTTCAACGCGCTGGACTTGYCGGCGTTGGAGCGCCCGGCAAAGGCCACCTCGGCGCCCTGATCGAAGGGCAGCTGGACGATTTCGTGGGCGGCCAGTACGAAGGTGGCGCCGTTCAGCGGATTGGAAGACATGAGGGGATAGCCCGCCGGGCGGGAAAAACGATGGTCGGGCAGTGTATGCGATACCGCGCCCCGTCGCGCGCTGATGCGGTTTGACCCGGCTCTCCCGAGCCCCTCATAATCTTTTGGTTGCGGCGCGTGGGGAAGCGCGCCCGATCCAGAAGCATCCCCCTTGGAGAGACTTATGAAGTTTCGGCACGCCGCCGCTGCCATCACCGCGATGCTCGTCATGAACATAGCCGCGGCCCAGACCGCAGCACCCGCCAAACCGGCCGCCGCGCCGGCGCCGGCGACCACCGCGGCGAAGCCAGGGGCGAATCCGGCGACCGATCCGGCCACGCCGGGCATGCCGACGAACGAAACGGCCACGGTCGCGCCCGGCGCTCCCGGCGGCGACGCGACGGCCGCGGTCAAGCCGGGCGATGCCACCACCGGCCAGGGCAAGGCCGCCGCTTGCGGTGCCTGCCACGGGCTGGACGGCAACTCGACCGACGCCCAGTACCCGCGCCTCGCGGGGCAGAGCGAGCAGTACATCGTTCGCCAGCTCACGGACTTCAAGGCAGGCAAGCGCCAGAACCCGATCATGATGGGCATGGCCGCGCCGCTCACGCCGCAGGACATGCACGACATCGGCGCGTATTTCGCCAAGCAGAAGCCGCTGCCCGGCGTCGCCGACAAGGCCCTGGTCGATCAGGGCCAGACGCTTTATCGCGAAGGCGATACCGCGCGAGGCATTCCCGCCTGCATGGCCTGCCATGGTCCGGACGGCCGCGGCAATCCGGGCGCCATGTACCCGCAGCTGACCAGTCAGCACGCGAAGTACATCGAAGCCACGCTGAAGTCCTGGCACGACGGTACCGCCTGGGGCGACGATGCCCACGCCAAGATCATGCCCTCGATCGCACAGAAACTGGACGAGAAAGACATCGCTGCGCTGGCCAGCTATATCGAAGGCCTGCACACGAACGAAGCGGCGGACGCACCCGCGACACGCTGATGGCGTTAAAGTTGGAAGATCGAACGGGCCCCTTCGGGCCCGTTCTCGTTTAGAAGGTTAGAAAAGGAATCCCGATGCGACTGCGCCTTCCCTTGCTCTGCGCCGCCCTGATCGGTCTGGCGGCCTGCGGCTCCGGTAACAACGATACCGCTGCACCCACCACGACTCCCCCCGCGGCTGCCGCCACGACGCCGACTCCCCCCGCGTCAGCACCGACGCCCGCAACGGCTTCGACGGCCGCGCCCGCCGCTTCCGGCAGCACCGCCGGCGAAGCCGCCCCCGCCGCCGCCCCGACGGCGGACGCCGACGACGCCAACCGTCCCGCCCCCAAGCCCTTCGTCGATGACGGCAAATGGGTCGAAGGCAAGAACTACTTCCGTATCGATCCCGCCCAGCCGACCAGCACGCCGGGCAAGATCGAAGTCACCGAGGTGTTCTCGTACGGCTGCCCGTTCTGCTACCAGTTCAACGGCCTCGTCGAGCAGATGGCCAAGGACCTGCCCCGTGGCGCGGTCATGACCTATACCCCGGCCTCCTTCCGCCCCGACGAGAACTGGCCGCTGATGCAGCGCGCCTTCCTCACCGCCCAGGCGCTCGGCATCGAGAAGCAGAGCCACGACGCCATGTTCGACGCGGTGAACAAGAGCGGCGAGCTGGGTATCCTGGACAGCACCTCCAACCGGCGCAAGCCCGAGACCGCGTGGCCGACCATCGACGATGTCGCGAAGTTCTACGCGAAGTACGGCGTGAAGCCGGAAGAGTTCGTCGCCACGGCCAAGTCCTTCACCATCACTACGAAGATGAAGCGCGCGGATGAACTCGTGCGGGCTTACGAGGTCGATGGGACGCCGGCGATCATCGTCAACGGCAAGTACCGCCTGTCGCCTACCAGCGCCGGTGGCTATCCGCAGGCCGTCGAGCTCACCCAGTGGCTCGTCAGCAAGGAAGCCGCGGGTAAGTAACCGCGTTCTCGACCTCTCCCGGAGATTTTCATGTTCAAGCGTCTCTCGTTCCTGTTCGTCGGCCTGACCCTGGCCACCGCCTGCTCGGCGGGTGGTGCCAATCCGGCCGCCGCCGGGGCCGCGCCCAGCTTTACCGACGATCAGTACGCCACCATCGCCGCGCCGGTGCGCCTCGATCCGAAGGACGGCAAGGTCGAAGTCGTCGAAGTGTTCTCGTACGGCTGCATCCATTGCTCGCACTACGAGCCGAAGGTCGAAGAACTGCAGAAGACATTGCCGAAGGGTGTGGTCTTCCATGCCATCCCGGCGGCGTTCAACGATGCATGGCTGCCGTATGCGCAGTCGTTCTACGCCGCACAGAAGCTGGGCGTGTTGCCCAAGACGCACGCCGCGCTGTTCCACGCCATTCACGACGAGCACTATCCGCTGCGCACGCTGGACGAGCTCGCGGACTGGTATGCCGCGAATGCCGGCGTCGACAAGGCCAAGTTCCTTGCCATCGCCGACAGCAAGGAAACGCATGACCGCATCATCGCCGATACCAAGCTGATCCAGGCCTGGGGCGTGGACGGCACACCGTCGATCATCGTCAATGGCAAGTACCGCCCCGCACAGTTCAAGGATTTCGACCAACTCAACGAGATGACCCTGTTCCTGGTCAACAAGGAACTCAAGGGCGGCAAGTAAGTCACTGAGCCGACGCCGATGCCCCCCGTTCACACGGCGGGGGGCATCCTCGGCAGTCACGGCCCGACGTGGTAACCATCGCGAAACCCATGACCCGCTCCTCGCCGAATCCGTCCTCCGCTCCCGAGCGCACCCTGCGCCTGCTGAGCTGCAACATCCTCGCCGGCGCCAGCGTCCAGCGTTACAGCGACTACGTCACGCGTAGCGTCAACGCCGTGCTACCCGGCCGATCGAAGCTGGCCAATCTCGATTCGCTGGCCGAGCTTCTCCATGAATTCGACGTGGTTGGCCTGCAGGAAGCCGACGCGGGGAGCCTCCGTTCCGGCTTCCTCAACCAGACCCGTTACATCGCCGAAGCGGCGGGCATGCCATTCTGGAGCCACCAGCCGAACCGGCCAATGGCCCGCGTCGCCCACTCGGCGAACGGCCTGCTCAGCCGCATCGAACCGGCCGAAGTCATCGATTACCCATTGCCCGGCCGAATCAAGGGCCGTGGTGCGCTTTTCGTAAGATTTGGCGAGGGCCCGGATGCGCTGGTGATGGTCGTGGCCCATCTTTCGCTCGGCGCGCAGGCACGCATGGGCCAGCTCGCCTTCATCGCCGAATTGCTTGCGCCTTATCCGCACGCGGTGCTGATGGGCGATCTCAATACCGAGCCGAACAGTCCCGAGATGCGCGTGCTCTTCGACAAGACGGCGCTGCAGATGCCGACCGTCAACACACTCACGTTTCCCAGCTGGAAACCGCGCCGCGCGCTCGACCATATCCTGACCTCGGCGGACATCAAGCTCGAACGCACGTGGACATTACCCCGTGCCTTCTCCGATCATCTGCCTCTTGCCGCCGAAATCCGCCTGCCCCTCGCTCTTGCCGAGGCAGCCGGCGCATCCCGACCGAGGTAACACGCGCCATGAAACCCAGCCTTCGCGCCGCCCTGCCCTGGGCCATCATCGTTCTGGTCGCCGCCGGCGCGGCGTGGCTTCGCTATGGCTTCATCGAGCCTTCGGACATGGCGCACGCCTGCGACAGCGCTGACGGCCCGTGGTGGTGCGCCACGCGTACCCTCGTCGTCGAGGGCTTCCTCAGCTATGGCTACGGATACGCGGCGGTGCTCATGGCACTTGTCGCCTTGTTCTGGCGCAATACGGCGGCAGCCGTGCTCGCCGCGAGTTTCGGCGTGATCGCACTGCAGCTCTACTGTTACGAGGGCGGCGCACTTGCGCTACTGATCGGCGCACTGCGACTGGTGCGCGTGCAGTACGACCGTCAGCAGGTTACCGCCGAAGCCTGACGGGCTAGTCGCGCCGCGCCCGGTACCAGGCCATCAGTACGGGCAACGCCAGGGCCAGGTTGAGCAGCATCCAGCCCCAGGACACGGCGTTCGCGCCCAGTTCCTGCACCACCACCGCGATACCCAGACCGGCGATCCAGATGCCCAGCAGTCGTTCTTCGACCAGCGGCATGAGGATGTCCTCACGCGTGCGCAGGACCGCAAGCAGCAGGAACCCCACGCACGGCAAGGCGAACAGGCCGATCGGGAAATCGCGATAGCGACCGTTGAACACCATCAGGATGCCGTAGAGCGCCAGTACGAACATCCAGAAAAACCGTTGCGGGGTAAACGCGTCCGACCAGACGATGCCCAGGCGACGGCGCTCGACAGGACGTGGCGCGATCGCCGCGGGGTTCACCGGCGAGGCCAGGCGTGATGCCAAGGCACGGGACAACGACAGCGCGGTCAGCAGCGCCAGAACGCCGACGATCACACCCGTCGCCCATTCCACGTTGTTGCGAGCGGAGAAAAGAAGAAGGCGTGCGTGGGCCGCCAGCGCCGTGCCGGTGGCGAAACCGGCGAGAACCAGGGCGAGCCAGCCCGATGCGCCGTGCCAGCGGCGCCGCACCGCACCCACGACGAGAAACAGCAGCGCGCCGACGCCACCGGCGCCGATGGCCCAGGTCCAGCGGGGCTCTTCGACGATCGGACCCTGCATGGCGAACTTCGGCTTGGCATCGGCATCGAAGATGCCCCAGTAACCGCCGACGGTGYCCTCGAGGTCACGCTTCCACGGCTGGTCGAAGGCCTCGATGACGTTGTAGGGCATGTCGACGGTGGCGGCGTAGTTGAGGAATTCGCGCATATAGCGCGCCTCGTTGACCAGACTCGCGCTCGCGTCGCGGCGCGTGCGCCCCTGACTCGGCCAACCGGTCTCGCCGATCATGATCGACTTGCCGGGAAACTCCTTTTTCATGGCCTGGTACACATCGGCGACGTGATGCACGGCGTCGGCCGGTGCTACGGGTTCGTCTTCCCAATACGGCAGGATGTGGATCGTGATGTAGTCGGTGTCCTTCGCCAGTTCCGGGTGTTTTTTCCAGAACTCCCAGACGTCGGCGTAGGTCACCGGGACGTCGGTCGCCGCATTCACGCGTGCGATGTGGGCGCCGAGGGCTTTCGGCGACAACTCGCCTCGCAGCAGCACTTCGTTGCCGACGACGATGCCTCGCAGCGTGTCGTGATCGCGACGCGCCGCATCCAGCGCGAGTTTGATCTGCTGTTCGTTCGCGACCGGATCGCGACCCAGCCACACACCCATCAACACCTTCATGCCGTAGCGCCCCGCAAGGTCCGGCACCGCTTCCAGACCCTGGTTCATCGCGTAGGTGCGCACGCAGTCGAAGCGCGTGGACAGGGCCTTGAGGTCCTCCTCAACGCGTTCGCGCGAGACAAAGGCGTGGGGGTCCATCGGGTTCTCGCCCTTCAGCCGGAAGGGCGCATACGAGACGCAGGCGATCCTCGCCGTGGGCGAATCCGGCAGCGGAATCGGGCGGCCGAGCGTCCACCAGTAGCCTGCACCAAAGAGGGCGGCGGCGATGAGGACGATCCATGCGAGGGGGCGCGCGAGGCGCGCGTAGGGCGTGATGGGCGGCATCCCGCTAGCTTAACGGGCCCAAGGCGTCAGGGCGATTCCAGACGGATGCCTTCGTTCATCCGACCTGCGCACCGCCTTCCCCTACAATCAGGCAGTACATCCCCCGTATCCCGTAAAGGAAGACCCGATGGCACTCGCCCCGGCAGCACGACGCGTCGATCGCTCCCTCCGCCTGCTGGGCGGACTCGCCCTCGCCGTCTGCGGGCTCGCCGTCAGCCTGTCCGCCCTGGCCAGTGGCACCGACGCCGAGCGCGCCCGCTTCCGGCAGGCCTATGCCGTCGCCCAACAAGGGGGTGATGCCTGGCGCTCGCAAGCGACGGGCCTGGAGGGCTATGTGCTCTTTCCTTATCTGGAAGCGGCATCGCTGGAACACGACCTGCGCACCCTCGACCGTGCCCCGGTAGATGCTTACCTGGCGCGCTACCCCGGGATGATTCCCGCCGCCGACCTGCGCAAGGATTTTCTCAGTGAACTGGCACGTCGCAAGGACTGGACGACCTTCAGTGCCATGTATCAGGCGGGCCTTGGTGATGCGCTGACCTGTTTTTCCTTGCAGGCGAAGCTATCGCGTGACGAGCCACTCGTCTTCGAACGCGATCTTGCCGACCTGTGGAAGAAGGCCAGCCTGCCGAATGCCTGCGATCCGGTCTTGTCGGCCGCCCACGACCAGGGACTGCTGACGCCCGAGCGTGTGTGGACGCGCATCCAGATTGCCGCGGATGCCGGCAAGGGCGGCACCGTTGCCGCGCTGGCGCCATGGTTGCCCGCTGACGACACGATCGCGGCCCAACGCATCGCCCAGGCCCTCAACGATCCGACCACTGCGCTAAGCGACGCCGCGAACTGGCCCGATACGCCGCGTCATCGGCAGGCCGTCACGCTCGCCTTGCAGCGCATGGCGCGCAAACAGTCCACCGTCGCCGATAGCGCGTGGAACTCGCTGTCCTCGCACTTCACGCTGAGCGAGCAACAACGCGGCGCGATCGAGAATGCACTGGCGCTGTTCCATGCCACGGACTTCGACGAATCCGCACTGGACCGACTGGCCGCCCTACCGCCTGGCGCACAGACCGACGCCACGCGCGAATGGCGCGTGCGGGTGGCGCTTGCACGGCAGGACTGGACCGCGGCGCTCGCCGCGCTGGATGCGCTGGGCGAATCCCAGAAGGACGACGGTGAATGGCGTTACTTCCGCGCCCTGGTCCTCAGCAAGCTCGGTCGTCAGGGTGAAGCCAAAGCGCTGTACCAATCGGTGTCCCAGGAAGCGACCTACTTCGGCTTTCTCGCCGCCGACCGTATCGACACCGCGTATGCCATCTGTCCCGCCACCATGGCGACCGACGAGCGTCGCGAGGCGGCGCTGCTGGCCGAACCGGGTCTCGACCGCGCCTTCGAGCTTTACGCCGTGGGCCTGCAGAAGCAGGGTCGGCGCGAATGGACGGCCGCCCTCGCCGGCCGCGACGCCGACACCCAGCGTCTCGCCGCCGACCTCGCCTTCCGCAAGGGCTGGTACGACCGCGGTGTCTTCGGCTTGTCGTCCGGCGATGCCCTGCGCCTCTACGAACAGCGTTTCCCGCTCGCCCGACAGGACGGCGTGGTCGAGCAGGCCAGCCAGGCGGGTATCGAGGCGCCCTGGGCTTACGCGATCATCCGCGCTGAAAGCGCATGGATGACGGATGCGCGCTCGGGCGCGGATGCCCGCGGCCTGATGCAGCTGCTTCCGGGAACGGCCTCCCTCGTGGCCAAACGGAACGGGCTTTCGTGGTCCGGCGGCGACAGCCTTTACGATCCGAGTACCAACATCGTGCTCGGCACGCGCTACCTCTCGCAGATGGCGGCGCGTTATAACGGCGCCCCCTGGCTGGCCAGCGCGGCGTATAACGCAGGCCCGAACAAGGTCGACCAGTGGCTCACTGCACGCGGCACACTGGATCCCGACCTGTTCGTCGTGAGCATTCCCTACAAGGAAACGCGCGAATACGTCGCTCGCGTGATGGCCTTCGCAGTGATCTACGACTGGCGTTTGACGGGCAATGCGTTGCCGATCAGCTCGCGGATGACCCGGATCGGCGCGGCTTATTCGCTGCCTTCTTCCGGCGCCCTGCGCAAACCGGTCTCGTGCCCCGCACCTGCCGCCGCCGTGGCACGACGTGGGCTGGACACCGCTCCCGCGGCGCCCGCCGTCATGCAGCCGGCGCCGGCTGCGGCGTCTTCGGCACCTGCCTCACCGGACGCCCAGCCATGACCTGCTTGGCGCCAGCCCCTTGCGGGCATAGGCTGGCTCCATGAAAACCCAACGGATCGTCATACTCGGGGGCACCGGCTTCGTCGGTGGCGCCCTCATTCCGCGCCTTGCCGCGGACGGCCATGAACTGATCCTGCTCTCGCGCAACCGGCAAGGCCGCCGTCATAGCGTCGTCGGGCGCAACGTCACGGTGGCCAGCGCGGATGTCTACGACCCTRCCACCCTGCGCCGTCACATCGCCGGGGCCGACGCTGTCATCAACCTCGTCGGCATCCTGAATGAGAGCGGCCGCAACACGTTCGAACGTGCGCATGTAGGACTGACACGCCTGCTGGTGGAGGCCTGCCGCGATACCGGCGTGCACCGCTTCCACCAGATGAGTTCGCTCAAGGCAGGTCAGGGGCTCTCGTCCTACCTGCGTACGCGAGGCGAAGCCGAAGCGTTGGTGAAGGCCTCCACCCTCGACTGGACCATCTATCAGCCGAGCACCATCTTCGGACCGAACGACGGCCTGGTCTCGCGCTTCGACAAGCTCCTGGCGTTCGTCCCGGCGATGCCGCTGCCCCGCCCCAACGCAAAGATCGCGCCTGTCTACGTGGGCGATGTGGTCGAGGCCATGGCGCGGGCCGTCGCCGATCCGACGATCTCGGTGTTGCGCACGTTCGAACTTTACGGCCGCGAAACCTGGTCGCTGATCGACGTGGTGCGCGCTATTCGCGACGCGCGCGGTCGTCGTCGCTGGATCATTCCCATGCCCGATGCGCTGGGCCGGCTGCAGGCGCAGTTCGCCCAGTTCGTGCCGGGCAAGCCGTTCACGCCGGATAACTTCCGCACGCTGCGCACCGACTCGGTCGGCAAGGTCGACGGTCTCGCCCAGCTCGGCATCGTGCCGCAGTCGTTTTCCGCGTGGCTGCCTCGCCTTCTCGGCCAACCCATTCGCCAGCGTCGGCTGGACGAAGCACGCGCGCGACGTCGCCCCTGAAGCCTCCCATGGACATCTATCTCGTTGGCGGCGCCGTCCGCGATCACTTGTTGGGCCGCCCGGTGGTCGATCGCGACTGGGTCGTTGTCGGTGCTACGCCCGAAGACATGCTATCCGCCGGCTACAAGGCCGTGGGGAAGGATTTCCCCGTCTTCCTTCACGGCGATACCAAAGAGGAATATGCGCTTGCCCGCACCGAGCGAAAGACCGGGCGCGGCTACCACGGCTTTGCATTCCATGCCGACCCGGGCGTCACCGTGGAGCAGGATCTCGAACGTCGCGATCTGACGATCAATGCGATCGCCCAGCACGAGGACGGCAGCCTGGTCGATCCCTTCGGCGGCGTCGCCGATATCGCCTCGCGTACGCTGCGCCACGTGTCGCAGGCGTTCGTCGAGGACCCGGTGCGCCTGCTTCGCGTGGCTCGTTTCGCGGCCCGTTATGCGCCGCTGGGTTTTCGCGTCGCCGATGAAACCATGGCATTGATGCGACGCATGGTCGACGACGGCGAGATCGACCATCTGGTGCCGGAGCGGGTCTGGGCGGAAACGCGCAAGGCGCTGAGCGAACCTGCGCCGTCCGTCTTCCTGCAGGTGCTCCGCGAGAGCGGCGCGCTACGCGTGCTGTTTCCGGAAGTGGATGCGCTCTACGGCGTGCCGCAGCGACCGGAGTTTCATCCGGAAGTGGACACCGGCATTCACATCGAACTGGTGCTCGACGCCGCCGCGCGGCTCGCGCCCGGCGACGCGCTGGTGGGCTGGTGTGCGCTCACCCACGACCTGGGCAAGGCCTTGACGCCGCCGGATGTGCTGCCACGGCACATCATGCACGAGCAGCGCGGTGTCGAACCCGTGCGGGCGATCTCGGCGCGATTGAAAGTGCCGGTGGAATACGCGTCGATGGCCGAACTGGTCTGCAAGCACCATCTCAACGCGCATATGGCGTTCGAGCTCAAGCCCGCGACCATCCTGCGTCTGCTCGATGCCGTCGGTTCGCTAAGGCGGCCGGAGCGTCTGGAAACGTTTCTTCTTGCCTGCATGGCCGACAAGCAAGGGCGGCTGGGTAGCGAAGAGGCGCCCTATCCGCAGGCGGATTTTCTACGGGCCTGCCGCATGGCCGCCGCCGCGATTACCTCGCAGCCGTTCGTCGAGAAGGGGCTGCAAGGTCCCGCCATCGGCGAGGCCATGAAAAAAGCCCAGGCCCACGCGATCGCATCCGTCCCGAAGCCCGCCGCCACCCCGCTCCTGTAGGAGCCGATTCATCGGCGAATGGGTGCTTGCCAAACCCTGGCCCGCTGCCGCGGGATCGCCGATGAATCGGCTCCTACACAAACTGGCCCGCTGCCGCGGGATCGCCGATGAATTGCAGTGGTCAAGCTTTTCTGGACACCGGTGTAGGAGCCTGAGCCGCCAGTTGCTCGAAGAGCACTGGCGGGATGTCGTTTAGTCGCGAGTGTTGCCGTTCTAGGTTGTAGTAGATCAGAAAGTCGGTCAGCTCCTTCTCGGCCTCGGCGATAGATGCGTAGCCTCCTTCAGGTACCCACTCGTACTTGAGCGTCTTGAAGATCCTCTCGATC
>NZ_JBFUJE010000112.1:0-10622 GCF_056401535.1 Luteibacter sp. P4_E6
GTGTGACTCCCGGCTCCTACAGCGACGACCTCAGCATCGACAATCGGGATGATGTCGCGGCGTGGTCGAAGGCTATCGCGCGAAGCGGCCGTCCGATCTGGTTGACGGTGTCGTGGCAGGTCGACAAGGACTACCAGGATGTATGGAAGACCTATGCCAACGGGCGTCGCATCGACGACGATGTGGAATGCGAAAGCCGTTGCGCCACGCTGACCAACTGGCCACGCATCGAGAAGCGCTTGCGCGATCTGCCGTCCTGGCAGGATACCTCCGGGCCGACCACGGGCTGGAATGATCTCGACTCGCTGGACATCGGCGACGGCGACTTCGATGGCCTGAGCATCGACGAGAAACGTTCGGCCATGACGATATGGGCGATGGCGAACGCGCCGCTTTACCTTGGCGGTGACCTCACACGTCTGGATGAAACCGGTAAACGTCTCGCGGGCAACGACGAGGTGATCGCCGTGGACCAGTCCGGCAAGCAGACCAGGCAGGTACTGGCGGGCGACATCAACGTATGGGTGACTGACCTCGGCAACGGCCGCTACTACGTGGCCCTTTTCAACATGAATGCGGCGACGACGGTCGCTGACTTGCCCTGGCACGTAGCTGGGTTGACGGGCGCACGTCGTTTGCGCGACCTCTGGGCCCATCAGGAACTGGGGCCTTCGTTGGGTAACCATCAGGTTGTGCTGCCGGCGCATGGAACCCAGTTGCTGCTGGTCGAGGCGCTACCGGGTCATGTCGCACCAACGCCGACAACCAGTTACGAGGCGGAGCAGGGCAGTCTGAGTGGCAATGCCGCTCCGTACGCATGCCCAGGCTGTTCGAACGGCTTCAAGGTCGGTGGGCTGGGGCTGGGCGCCGGCAACACAGTGAGCATCGATGGGGTTTACGCTCCCCGTAACGGCACGTACCTCATGCAGATCGATTCACTCACCCTCGGTCTACGTTCGTACCTCTACCAAGTGAACGACGGCCCGTTCCGTACGTTCAACTCCGGCGGAAGCAGCTTCCAGCTGCCCTCGAGCAGCACCGTCTCCGTGTGTCTTCAGAAGGGGCTTAACCACATCCGCTTCGGCAACACGGCGAGCTACCCACCGGATCTGGATCGCATCGTCATCAGTGGTCGCGGTGACGCACCACTGCCGACGAGTACGACGTACGAAGCAGAAGCAGCCACGCTTGGTGGCACCGTCACCGCCGGGTTCAGCAACTATTTCTCGGGTCTGGCCAAGGCGGGAAATATTGGCGGCGGTAGCGCGAATAGCGTGACGTTTACGAACGTCACGGCTCCCTATGCGGGCGTCTATCAGCTCGAGATCGACTACGCCACGAAGGGACCTCGCTCGCTGTTCCTGTCGATCAACGGAGCGAAATCGCAGGAACTGAGCCTGGACGGCAGCAGCTTCGACGATCCCGTGGCGAAGGTGCTGGAGGTGCCGCTGCGCGCCGGAAAGAACACTATCCAGCTGGGCAATCCGAGCGGTTTTTCGCCCGACCTGGATCGCATCGTGGTGACGCCGCGGGTGTTGCCTGCCTTGCTTGGGGTTTCTACGCAGGCATGCAAGTAGGGCATACGCTGATATAAGCGGCACAGCTTTTGTAGGAGCCGATTCATCGGCGATAGCCAGTTTGCGGCTAGCACCCATCGCCGATGAATCGGCTCCTACATTGGCTATTCGCATCTACCTGGCTGTTTGCATCTACCTGGCTCTTCGCGGTTATGCAGAGACTGGAACGTCGTTTTCTTCGGCCGCCCAGGCCTTTGCATCGGCGCCTGCAAAAATTCGCAGGGGTGCCGATGGATCGGTCACGGCGTGCCAGACAGCCTCGTTGACATCTTCGACCTTCGTGATCGGCGCCGATGTGTCCGTCAGTCCAGCCATGAGCTGCTGCGCGATGCCTGCATAGGCTTCGTGGTCGAACCCGTGCATGCGTCCATTGCCCTGTCCGTTTTCCCCGAAGCGGGTATCGGGAGCACGCCCGGGCAGGACAAGGTGCGCACGAATGCCGAACCCTGCCACTTCTGCCGCAAGCGTCTCGGTGAAAGCGTTCACGGCCGCCTTGCTCGCACGGTAAGCGGAGACCAGCGGCAAGGGCTTGAGGGTGATGCTCGAGGTGACGTTGACGATGACGCCTGCCTTGCGCTGGCGGAACTGGGGCAGCACCGCCTGGGTGACCGCCATCGTCCCGAAGGTATTGGTCTCGAAGACGTCACGTACGACGTCCATGGAGAGCAGCTCGGCGGGCGCCGCGGTGCCGATGCCTGCATTGTTGACAAGCGCGTCGATCGGCCCGGCCGCCTCCACCGCGTGGCGAATGCTCGCCTCGTCAGTCACGTCCAAAGACAGGATACGCAGGCGCGCCGAGGGCGGGAGCAGGTCGTTGCGCGGCGTACGCATGGTGGCCACCACGTCCCAGTCACGTTCGAGAAAGTAGCGCGCCAACTCGAGGCCAAAGCCCGAGGAACAGCCCGTAATCAAAACCGTCTTCATCCAGGAACTCCTTCATTGCCAAGTGCAATGAGGGCACGATAGGCTTCCGTCTCGGAACTAACTACCGTCGAAGGTACGAATTCCATTAGCAGGAGTACGGATTTGGTCGACCCGCTCACCGAAGTGGTCACATTGCTCCAGCCGATCACCCGGTTCTCCAAGCAGGTGCTCGGTGGGGGTCCCTGGCGTGTCAGCCGGTCGAAGCCGGACGACCCGTTTTATTGCGTGGTGCTGCAGGGCGGATGCCGCGTCACCATCGACGACGACGATCCCATCGAACTGTCATCGGGCGATTTCATTCTTGTTCCGCTGAGCCATGCCGTGGGGATGACCAGCCTGGAGCCGCCGCCCGAAGGCGTCGAGTCGGATCCGCCCGTGTGCATGGCAAGCGGGGAATTCACAATAGGCGCGCAAGACGAACCAGCGAACGTACGAATGCTCGTCGGGCACTGCAGCTTCGCCTCGCCCGACGCCGCGTTGCTGGTCGCCTTGCTGCCCCGCGTGATCCATGTGCGCGGTGAGCATCGTTTGGCGACCCTCGTCCAGCTCGTGCGTGACGAGTCGCGCGAGCAGCGTCCCGCGCGCGAGGCGGTACTCGCCCGGCTCGTCGAATTACTGCTTATCGAGGCCTTCCGCTTGACCACCGGTACGGGCGCATCGCCGGGACTGGTTCGGGGGCTTGCCGATGCACGCCTCGCTACCGCCATCCGTCTCATGCACGAGCGACCGTCACATCCGTGGACGGTGTCGGAGCTGGCAAAGGAAGCGGCCCTCTCGCGTACCACGTTCTTCGTGCGCTTCAGTCGCGAAGTCGGCGTGACGCCCATGGACTATCTCCTGGCCTGGCGCATGGCATTGGCAAAGGATCTTCTGCGTCAGGGACAAGGGCGGATCGCCGAGATTGCGGAACGTGTTGGCTACGGTTCGGCGAGCACGTTCAGTGTCGCGTTTACGCGGCATGTGCAGCTGTCGCCCATGCAATATGTTCGGGAACATGCCCACGGCTGACCGCAGGAACTCGTTCCCGGACACGGCTGGGTGGCTATGCTAGGTTTCGCTGGCAGGGGGATTCTTCGGGGAGAGCGGTAGATGGCGATCACCAACGAGGCGGTCCGCAAGGGCCTGCAGGCGGGATTGTTCGGTTGTGTCATGACGTGCTCGGTGCCGGTTGTCCAGGCAGCGACGGCGCCGGGGTTCGATGTGGGGTCAGCGAATGTCGCCGTAGCCGACCCCTCCGTGCCCAGGCCGCCGGGAAAGGCCTGCACGGTCGAGCTGTTCAACGGTTTTACTTTCCGGGATTTTTCCAACCATCCCTATACCTATGCGCCGCCCGTGGGCTGCGGGAAGTCGTGGTCGAAAGTCGTGCTTGAAGCCGATTTCTCGGTAACGGCCGGTCGCCAGTTCGACCGTACCGCGTCGTTGTGGCTGGCGGGTGCGAATATCTATTTCGGCACGACACAGGAACCCTCGGCCACGGTGTCCCCGAGCTGGCACGTCGAGCGGGATGTGAGTGACTTCGCCAGCATGCTGGGCCAGCCACAAACCGGTCAGGCGATCCTGGGCAACATCGTCGACGGAACCTACACCGGCATCATCAGCGGCTCCGCCCGTCTCGTCTTTTACCCGGCCAACGTGTTGGCACCGAAGGTGGATGCGCCCGATGCGGTGTTCCCGCTATCGGACGGAACCGCGGGCGGCACCGTCGCACTCAATACCGGCAACGATGTGCTGTCACGCACGCTCACCTTGCCTACCAACGTGGAACGCGCCTATCTGGACGTGTTTGCCCAGGGACAGGGCGGCGACGAGTTCTGGTACTCCTGCGTCCCTGACGCGCAGGCCGATGAGGCGCAGAGTTGCGGCGGCGGTTCGTACCGTGAAGTGCAGGTTTCCATCGACGGACAGCAAGCCGGTGTGGCTCCGGTGTATCCGTGGATATTTACCGGTGGCATCGATCCCTATATGTGGCGTCCCACGCCGGGCGTACAGACGCTCAACTTCCTACCTTACCGCGTCGATCTGACACCTTTCGCCGCGCTTCTCAACGACGGAAAACCCCATGCGTTGGCGATCGGCGTCACGGGTGCCAATGGCAACTTCTCCGTCACAGGCAACCTGTTCGTTTACCTTGACCGTGGTCGGAAGGTACTGACCGGAGCGGTGACGACCAACACCTTGCAGGGCCAGGCACCTGTCGCCTCGATCGACAATCAGCTGACCGAGGCGGGCGGCGTCGTAAGCGGCTCGATCGCGACGCGTGCCTCTCGCAGTTTTCGCGTGGCCGGTTACGTGGACACCTCGCGCGGAAGGATAGCCACGGACGTGAACCAGACAGTGACCTTCCGCAACACGCAGTCCTTCGCGATCGATCCGGCGCACTACAAGCAAGGCATCGACCAGCTAGCGACAGTCGACAGCACCACGAAGACACGACAGGGACCGCTCGGCTTTACCGTGACAACGGAGGCTCACTTTGACTATCCACTGCTCGCAAGCTTCGGCTACACCTTCGACACCGCAGGCAACATAGTCACCGCACCAAGCGCGGTCACGCAGAGCTTCTCGCGCCAGTTCAGCAAGAAGCTGGGCAACCTGGTCATCTACCGCAGCGATGTCGACAACAGCATCGACACGGCCGATACACTCGCCTTCACCAATGGTGCAGTGACGGGCCACTCGGGACAGCGCAGTACCCAGCAATTCCGCGCCAGTGACAATCTGGGGAGCTGCTACGGTCGTGATGTCACCACCGCGATGGGGGTTCTTACCGCCGCGACGGATGGCGGCGGTTGCCCGCAAAGCCGTAACCGGTTGCTGTGGTTCACGCATCCGGACGGTTCGCCCGATACGTCCCGAACGGAAGATCCTGGGATCTTCTGACCTTGCCGTTAGCCGGGGGTGCGTGTCGCAGCCCCCGACTGACGGCGCCAGATCAACGGATACAAGATGGCGATCTCAAGGGTGCCAGGCGGGCGAGCGGCAGCCATGCGATGCGCTGTGTGATTGTGTAGCACCCGGGCACCGGCGTAAGTTACGCCTAACGTTACGCGTAACAACTCTCCCGAGACGGAACCGGTTCCCCCATGCCACCCACCAAGCAGGTCAGTACCGGAGCGGAGCGCCAAAAGGCGTTTCGTGACCGGATGACGCGAATGGGCATGACGATCCCCAGGATCTACATGACCGAGGGCGAGCAGGGGCTGGTGAGAGAGTTCCTGCGACATCACCGCAACGAGCGAACCGATCAGTTGATCGGTGGAATGGATTTGCAGGCCATGAGCCAGAAATGGACGACGCAGCGTTTGTTCGATGCGTTAGAAGAACACGCCCGGAACCAGCAGCATGTGTCACGCGTGTGGCTTCAGGCGACGCCGGCGTCGATCGAGCTTGCGTTGTCAAACTATGGCGACCAGCCGCTGCACCTTGTGGTGACCGAGTATGAAATACGCATGACGACGCCGCTCTGCGATCAGCGCGCGGTGCAGGATCCCTTGCGCTTCAACGAGGCCTGCCTGCGCCTGGGCCCGAACATGCCGCTGTCGAATGTGGGCCTGGTTGGCTCGCATTACATTTTGTTTGGTCAGCTGTCCGCGCATTCGCCGCTGGCAAATATCGTCGAGGAACTCGATGTCATGGGCCGGAACGTGATCGATGCGCAGGGCGAGCTTTCTCACCTGATCGGGTAGCGGAAAACGCCTCAAACCCTCTTACGTAAAGCCTTTCTGCTCGTTTGTGGCGGCAGTCGCGTGCGCGCTGCATTTTCTGCCAGTCAGGCTACTTCGCTTTCTTGTTGATGTACCGCGTTGTTGCCCCGGCATYGCGCCGGGCCCTTTTACCCATAAGGACATCCAGCCATGACCTGGCTTATTGCTATCGCAGTTGCCGTTGTCGTACTGATCGTGCTCGTCGCTGTTTCCAATGTGATTGTCTACATCCCCAATGACCGCGTCGGCGTGGTCGAGCGCCTATGGGGTGCGCCATCGGTCAGCCGTGGACTGATCGCACTCAAGGGTGAGGTGGGTTACCAGCCGACCGTGTTGCGTGGTGGTCTGCATTACTTCGCCCCGTTCCAGTATCGCGTGCACAAGGTCGACCTGGTGACCATTCCGCAGGGCGAGATCGGCTATGTCTTCGCGCGTGACGGTCACGATCTGGAGGAAGGGCAAGCTTTGGGCCGCACCATTCCGGAAGGTATCGAGGATGTCGCAGCCTTTTTGCGTGCCGGTGGCCAGAAGGGTCCGCAGCGCACGATTCTTCGCGAAGGTACGTACGCCTTCAACGTGGCGCAGTTCGCCATCATTACGGCGTCGCGCGTGCATGGCCTGCTGATGTCCGAAGAGGAACGCGGCACGATCGACCACATGGGCAGCGTCCTGAAGGAACGCGGCGGCTTCTCGCCAGTCATCATCGGTGGCCGTCGCGAGAAGGCCTCCGCGGATGCCGATGACACCGCCAACGACATGCTCGGCGTGGTGACGGTGCACGATGGTCCGGTGTTGCCGCCGGATGAAATCGTCGCGCCGCGCGTGGGCCAGGATACGTCCGACAAGGCGACGTTCCACAACAACTTCCAGAACATCGACGCCTTCCTGCAGGCCGGCGGTAATCGCGGTCGCCAGCATCAGGTCCTCGTGGAGGGTACGTATTACATCAACCGCTTGTTCGCGACGGTGGATTTCATCCCCAAGACGGTGGTGCCGGTCGGCTTCGTTGGCGTCGTGGTTTCGTACATCGGCAAGGCCGGTGCCGACCGCTCGGGCGAGGGTTACTCGCATGGCGAACTGGTCGACAGTGCTTGCCGTGGTGTGTGGAAGGAGCCGCTGCTGCCGGGCAAGTACGCGTTCAACCTTTACGCAGGCAAGATCCAGCTGGTGCCGACGACCAACTTCATCCTGAAGTGGACGCCGGAAGTGACCAATGTGCACAAGTTCGACGAAAACCTTTCCGAGGTGTCGTTGATTACCAAGGACGCGTTCGAACCGCTGTTGCCGCTGTCGGTGGTGGTGCATATCGACTACCGCAAGGCGCCCCTGGTGGTGCAGCGCTTCGGCGATATCAAGCGCCTGGTCGACCAGACGCTGGACCCGATGGTCAGTGCCTACTTCAAGAACATCGGTCAGACGAGAACTCTGATCCAGCTGATCCAGAACCGCGCGGATATCCAGCAGCTGGCCAGTGTAGAGATGATGGAGCGCTTTGCCGCCTACAACCTGGAGCTGCAGGAAGTGCTGATCGGTACGCCGCACGGCAGTACCGGCAACGCGTCGGGTGCGCGTATCGATACGCTTCTTAATCAGCTGCGCGATCGCCAGGTGGCGATCGAACAGGTGGCTACGTTCGAGTTGCAGGAAGAATCGGCGGTGAAGGAGCGCTCGCTGCGCGAGGCACGTGCCAAGACCGATATCCAGGCCGAGCTGACCAATTCGGCGATCCATATCGAGATCAAGAAGAACGTCGGTGATGCCAACGTGGTGGAAGCCACCAAGCGTGCGAACGTGATTGGCATCGACGCGGACGCCGAGCGTCGCCGCCTGACTGCGGAGGGTGATGGCCGTGCGTCGGCGATTGCGGCCGTAGGTAAGGCTGAGGCACAGGCGATCGAAGCGAAGTCGACGGCGTTGACTGGCGAGGGTGCGCGATTGCAGCTGATCAATACGCTGGGTGCGCAGTTTGCCGAGGCGATTCGCGATGGACACATCGCCATCGTGCCGAAGATCTCGTTGGGTGGTGGCGAGGCTGGTGGGAATGGATTGTCTTCGTTGATTCAGCTGGCGAGTGCGTTCCTGGCCGAGCGGGCGGATGGGGAACTCTCCGATGGGAAGGCGTTGCAGACGACCCAGGGGTGAGCTAACAAGCAGCGCCCGCGGTCCTACGGTATCCCCCGGCTTAGCCGGGGGATTTGGATGATCGGGCTTGCGAGAGACGACATTCCCGGGCCAGGTCATTGCCCACCTCTGGTATTTCTCATGCCGAGGCAGCCGCCATCGACTAGAAGGCATGAAATGCGGGCGACGGCGTGATGTAGGCCAATGAGGATTGGCCTGATGGTCAGCTGGTCGCGATAAGCATGCAGATGGCCGGGATAACGGAAAGGATGGCCGTCACAGGGTGAAGAGGCTTCCTGCGCAGGAAGCCGACGACGAGGAACACACCCAGCAACAGGGTGAGCCAGCCGATGGCCATCGCGATGAGCCAGTAGACGCCCGCGCCCGACGCTTGTCCGTCACTGGCGACAATCTTGAACCGGATGAGCAGATAGGCTGCGACGATGAACAGAGGTGCGGCGACGGGTAGCCGAAGATAGCTGAGCCGGGAGTAGGGTGGCTCGCGAACCGTGAGAACGGCGACGATCAGGAGGCTCGCAAACCACGTGATCAACGGCCAGTTCCTCTCTACTGGCGCGACATAGACGGGATGCCATAACCTGGCCGGGGAGATCACCGCGTTGACGCGTCCTGCTGCGGCGGCTACCGCCCGGTTGTCGGCCACTGACATCTGCTGGTAGCCGGCGTATACGCCGCCGGGATCTTCCATGTCGTGGCCGGGGTAGACGAAGTCGAGCCGGCGCACCATGCACGGCGCACATTTCGTCGGATCCTGCGTGGTGACTTCCAGCGTCGTCCAGTTCTTTCCCCAGCCGGGTGGCATCCGAAAGGTAAAGACCAGGCGCGTCGTCCAGGTGCTACCCACAAGCGACTTCTTGCTCGTGCGATCCGACAAGAAGAAGCCTTCATGCTCGTACGACTCGACATAGGCACGCTCGAGCGCATCCTGTGACATGCCGTAGTGAGGAACGGGGTCCTTCGAGTTATTGACTCCCGCGAGGGCGGCGACGGGCCAGAGGAGCAGAAGCATCGCGATGCCAGCGAGGGTGCGGCGCATATGACGAGGTCCATCTCGGAAAGACGTGTTATGCCACGGCGCACCGCTTTCGCCTAGCGAGGCCGTGGCTTGCCCTAGGTCACGGCTTCGCTGTTCCCGAAGCGGCTGCCGCCACGATGACCATCTGCAGATCGTAGTGCGACGCGTCCACGCCAGGCTTCGTGGAGAAACTCAGCGTGACATCCCGGTTCTCCTGCCGGCTGCTCCAGCGATGCGGACCGGCGGCCTTCCACAGGCCGGTCTTGCGCGCCCCGACGTCGAGACGGTCGAGCAGCTCGGCGGCAGGTGTGGTCGTCTGCACGTGATAGCGCGTCTCCCAGCGGTCGAGGTCACCGGCAGAGACATACTCGTCGAACTTTGCGTCTTTCGGCCAGTCGACGCCGGCTTGCAGCAGCGTCTTCGTCAGATAGCGATCGGCGAGCCGCGAACGGACGAAGCCGCCTTCGGGCTTCCAGTCGTATTCAAGGCGCAGGGCGACGGTGCGTGCTTCGTCGGTGCCGCGAATTTTCGCGACCACGTGCAGCGCGGCGTCGATGCCCGACGAAAGACCAGCTGACGTCACCAGCTTGCCGTTGTCGGCCCAGCGTACGTCGCGGATCACCTGGATCTTCGGGAAGGCCTTGGCCAACTCGTCGATGCGTGGTGTGAAGGTGGTCGCCTTGTCGCCGTCGAGCAGGCCGGTGGCACCGAGGATGAAGGCGCCGGTGCAGACTGAGAGCACCTGCTTTGCCGGCACGGATCGTTGGCGGATGAAGTCGAGGATGCGCGTGTCGCGTTGTGCATCGGCCACGTCGCCACCGGGGATCAGCAGCACGTCGAACGGCGGGGCCGTGGCGAAGCTCGCGTCCGGCGTGACCTTCAGGCCCATCGCGGTGCTCACCGGCTTGCCGTCCGCCGATACCGTGACCACGCCGAAGCCCGCGTTGCCGAAGACCTCGTAGGGTCCCGCGAAGTCGATGATCTGGACGCCGTCGAACATCACGATGCCAACGCGCACCGGCGGGTCCGACATCGGCGCGTGTGCGGCCAAGGCGGGCATGGCGAACACCATGGCAATAAAGATCAGCAGATGACGACGCATGGACGCTTCCCCTGGATTTGACCTGCCGGACCTTAGCGCAACTGCAGCCACCGAAACAGACATGGAGCCCGCACAAGCGGTCACGTGAGCAGAGTGTCCGGAGTGTCCGCGGACAAGTGTCCGGGGACAGCCGTCCTGGACAGGGCCGGGCGTACGGA
>NZ_JBFUJE010000113.1:0-10616 GCF_056401535.1 Luteibacter sp. P4_E6
GCTCCGTGCTTGGCGCCTGGCGCATCTGCCGTTGCCAGCCCTTTTGCGAAGGTGGCATGGACCCCGTACCCGATCATTTCGTCCTGCGCCGATGTGGCGCCCAAGGAGCACATATCCATGACTGACGCCTGGCTCATCAAGAACGCCGAACTGATCAACGAAAATCGCCGTTTCACTGCCGACGTACGTTTGCGCGATGGAAAAATCGCGACCATCGCTCAAGGCCTGGAAAAAGAGCGTGACGAACAGGTGATCGACGCGTCGGGCCTGTGGCTACTCCCGGGGATGATCGACGACCAGGTGCACTTCCGCGAACCGGGCCTCACCCAGAAGGCCGATATCGCCAGTGAGTCCACCGCCTGCGCGGCCGGCGGCATCACCAGCTTCATGGAAATGCCGAACACCAAGCCGCCGGCGCTCGACCGCGATTCACTGGAAGCCAAGTACACCCGGGCCTCCGAAACATCTCGGGTCAACTATGCCTTCTACATGGGCGCCAGTAACGACAACCTCGAAGCCATCCGTGCCCTCGATCCCAAGGCCGCTCCGGGCATCAAGGTATTCATGGGTGCCTCGACCGGCAACATGCTGGTCGACAATCCGGAAACTCTCGACCACATCTTCCGCGACGCGCCCACGCCGATCATCACGCACTGCGAAGACACGCCGATGATCGACGTGAACCTTGCCAAGGCCCATGAGGTCTACGGCGAGGACATCCCCGCCCGCGAGCATCCGCTCATCCGTTCGCGCGAGGCCTGCATCAAGTCCACGAAGCTGGCGATTTCGCTCGCTAAGAAACATGGCACCCGCCTGCATGTGCTGCATATCTCGACCGCCGACGAACTGGCCCTGTTCGAGCCGGGCCCGATCGAAGGCAAGAAGATCACTGCGGAAACCTGCGTGCACTTCCTGCATTTCGCGGCGCCGGACTACGAACGCCTCGGGTTCCTGATCAAGTGCAATCCGGCGATCAAGGACGAATCGGACCGCGAGGCCATCACCAAGGCGCTCGCCGAAGGTCGCCTGGATGTTCTGGCCACCGACCACGCACCGCATCTTCTCGAAGAAAAAGCGCAGAAATATGACAAGGCGCCATCCGGCCTGCCCTTGGTTCAATACGCCTTGCAGGCGGCGCTCGAGCGAGTCTTCGAAGGCAAGCTGACCCTGGAGCGCGTCGTCGAGGCCGTCTGCCATGCGCCAGCCAAGCTGTTCGACGTGGAAAACCGCGGTTTCCTGCGTGAAGGCTATGCCGCCGACCTCGTCCTGGTCGATCCCAAGCGCAAGCACACCGTCGTTCGCGAGGAAGTGCTATCCAAATGCGGCTGGTCGCCGTTCGAGGGCGAAACCTTCAGCAGCAGCATCGCCTCGACCTTCGTCAACGGCCAGCGCGTGTGGGACGGCAAGACCGTGGATGAAAGCGTCCGCGGCCAGCGACTGACGTTCGATCGATGAGGAAATTCGTAAGCGCGGTGGCGGCACTGATCCTCTCCACCACGGCCGCTGCCGCTGTCACCGACCTGCCCTCCAGCGTGTCGCAAGGTGGTCTCGTGATCGGCCATGCCGCGCCGGGATCCCGGGTCACCGTGGCCGGCAAGCCCGTCCATGTCGGTGCCGATGGGATCTTCGTGTTCGGCGCCGGCCGCGATGAGCAAGGCCCCATCGACGTCGTGGTCGGCGGTACCAGACACAGCCTCAACGTGACGCCGCGCGACTGGCCGATCGAACGCGTCGAAGGCGTGCCGCCGGCGACGGTGAATCCGCCACCGGAGATCGCGGCGCGCATCCAACGCGAACAAGCCGAAGTGGTCGCCGCACGAAATCGCGACGATGCCCGAGAGGACTTCGCGCATGGTTTCATCTGGCCGGTCACCGGCCGGATCAGTGGGCGCTTTGGCAACCAGCGGATCTACAACGGCGACCCTAAGGCCCCGCATTCGGGCATGGACATCGCCGTACCGCAGGGCACGCCGGTCAAGGCACCGGCCGACGGCATCATCACCTTCGCCAAACCCGACCTGTATCTCACCGGCGGCACCGTGCTGCTCGACCACGGCTTCGGACTGTCCTCGAACTTCCTGCACCTGTCGCGGATCGACGTGAAGGTGGGACAGCACGTGCAGCAGGGCGACGTGATCGGCGCAGCCGGCATGACCGGCCGGGCGACCGGGCCTCATGTGCACTGGGGATTCAACTGGTTCGGCGTGCGGCTCGATCCACTGCTGTTGCCGGGCATCCAGTAACGAAAAGGCCCGCCTGATGGCGGGCCTTTTTCCGACAACAGCCCGCAACCCTTCAGCGGACCTTTGAAGCGAACGCCACGGCGTCGTGCGGGTGCAGGCTTTCGTGGTGCGCCACGCGCACGTGGAAGTCGGCGACGCGCTCGTCGGCATCGAGGGTCTTCTGGATGCGACGGGCGGCATCCTCGCAAAACATCAGGTTGCTGCCATTGGCGAGCGCGAAGGCCTGCTCGTCCGCGCGCTTGACCGCCGTCTGCACCGGCGTGCCGAGCGCGGCCTCGACGTTGTCGATCATGTCGATCAGCGGGAACACGCCTTCGCCCAAGGGACGCACGCGGATCGTGGCCGTGCTGCGCTGCGCGTGCGGGGTGGCGATGATGCCCTGCTCCGTACCCAGCCAGGCGAGGATGGTGTCGCGGTCGAGGGCGTTATCGGCGGAGAACGTCTTCGCGAAGTTGTCCTGGATGAGCTGGCGCGAGAGGGCCGCCGACGCCGGGCAGGTCGACGAATAGACCACGTCGGTCGTGATCTCGATCGTGAATTTGCCGTCGCTCAGATTCGCGCAGATGGTGATCGGGTAGGAGCGCCAGCCGCTGTTGTCGCTGCGCAACGCGCGACGGCGAACCAGATGCTCAAAGCCGATGGTGATCTTCGCGTGGTCGGACAGACCCTCGTGCGAGCTGAGGAACGAACCGAGAAGGCCGCGAACGCCTTCGATCGTCAGCGGGCCGGCCGAGAGCGCCTCCGACACCAGCAGGTAAAGGCGCGACATGTGAATGCCGCGGACCTCCGGCTTGTTCAGGTTGACGAAGGCACCCACGCGCGCGCCGGTCGACCGGACATCGCCGTCACCGGCGTCGAACTGCACCGGCATTTCCATGCCATCCATGCCGACCCAGTCGAGGGTTCCAATGGCAAGGGCATGCTCCTGGGACGCGACATCGGGCAGCAGGCGGGTCGGGGAATCTTGGATATACATCGGGTGATCCTAAGGGGACGTGCCGTTTCCGGCTTACCGTGACCGAAATGGGGATGTTGAGGATTGGCTCAATGGTCCGCGCATGGAAACGGTCCGTTCAGCCGAACCGCCCCGCATGTCGGGCGGCCAGCCAGGCCCGGATGGCCGTGGCCGGTCCGCTGCGCGACTGCCGTAAGTGCAGTTCACGGAAGGGTTCGGTTGCCTTGGCCGCCGCACGCGCCGCCGAAAGTGCTGTACGGCCCTCCAGACCACGAAACGTGCTGAGGGGTTCACCCAGCGCCAGGGCCTCGCGCAGGCCCGCCGCAAGCTCGCCCAGCTGGGCTTTGAGGGCTTCACGCCGCGCCGGCGTGTCGTCCTTCAGCTGGCCACGCGACAGGCCGTGCCGGGCCAGCCGCGACATGGGCAGCGGCAGTCGCTCACGCTCGGCATCGAGTTCCAGGCGCGACAACGCGAAGACCAGGTGCGACAACGTGGCGATGCGCGATGCGGCCTCCACCGGTGCGTCCGCCCCGAACCACCAGGCGTTCTCCAGCGCGGCCAGCGCCCCGTGCATACCGCGAGAGGCCGTGACCTGGGCGTTGAAGTCGGACGGCGTCCCCTGCTCCAGCTGGGCCATTGCGGCGAGCACCGGCGCCAGCCAGYGATCGGCCGGAATGCGACGTGCACGCTCGTCGGCGAACAGCTGCTTGGTCAGCGGATGCCGCCCACCACTGGAAGCGGCACCGGACAATTCTTCGGCCCACCACTGAAGTTTCGCCGCGGCGACCTGCGGCTCGCGCACGCCGTAGGCCGAGGCGATCAGTTCCTGCTCGAACGCGGCCAGCGCCACATGAGCGTCGCGCACGGACACGTCGACGAAGGGCAAGGCCACCCGCTGCTGGGGCTGCACTGCCAGCCATTTGTCGACAAAGCTCTGGGTTGCACCGTCGGTCACGCAGGAATCTCCCGCACACCCAGCAGGGCAGCCAGTTCGTCCACGCGGTCGAGCACGACATCGGCACCCCAGGTGTCCGGGTCGCCGCCGTCGAGATAGCCCCAGCGAACGGCTACGGTGAACAGACCGGCGGCGTGGCCGGCTTCGATGTCGCGACGATCGTCGCCGACGAAAACCGAGCGCGCCGGATCGCATCCCGCGAGAGCACACGCGTGGAGGACGGGTGCCGGGTCCGGCTTCTTCACTGGCAACGCGTCGCCGGAGACCACCGCGGCGGGATTCCAGTGCGGCACAGCCCGCGGCAGCAATCCGTCGGTCAGGAAGCCTGGCTTGTTGGTGACGATGCCCCAGCGACGGCCAGCGGCGTCCAGCCCGGCGAGCATGGCTTCGACACCGTCGAATGGCACGGTGTGCCGGGCCATGGTCGCTTCGTAGATGTCGAGGTAGCGCGGGACCAGCGCCAGCACGCGCTCGGCATCGATACCGGGAAAGCCCACCGCGATGATCGCGCGCGAACCGCGCGAGACCACCGGTCGCACCTGCTCGTAAGGGGGCGGTGCGATGCCCTGCTCCGCACATAGGTCGACCAGGGCCCCATGCAGGTCGAGGGCACTATCGAGCAGGGTCCCGTCGAGGTCGAAGAACACCCCGTCCAGCGTGAACGGCAAGCGCTTCACCCGAGCTTCCTCGCGCTGAGGACGTAGTTCACTGCCGTATTCGACGACAGGCTCGCGTTGCGCGTGAGCGGGTTGTAGGCAAGGCCCTTGATGTCCTCGAGCTCGAGGTCGAAGCGACGCAACATGCCGGCCACTTCCGAAGGCTTGAGGAACTGCGCGTAGTGATGGGTGCCGCGCGGCAGCAGGCGCATCAGGTACTCGGCACCAAGGATGGCAKCGCCGAAAGCGGCCGGGGTGCGGTTGAGCGTCGACAGGAACAGCTGGCCGCCCGGCTTCAGCAGGCGGGCGAGGTCACCGATCAGGGCGGCCGGATCGGGCACGTGTTCGATCATCTCCATGCAGCAGACCGCATCGAACGACGCCGGCTCGGCCTCCGCCAGCTCCGTCGACGACTGCACGCGGTAGTCCACCTGCAGGTTCGATTCGAAAAGGTGCAGCTTGGCGATCTCGATCAGCTTGGCGCCGAGATCGATGGCGGTCACCTGGGCGCCGGCACGCGCGAGCGCTTCGCTCAACAGGCCACCACCACAACCGACATCGACCACCCTGGCGCCGCGCAGGTTCACGCGAGCGGAAACGTAAGCCGCGCGCACCGGGTTCAGGTCGTGCAGCGGACGGGACTCACCATCGGGATCCCACCAGCGCGCGGCGAGTTTCTCGAAGCGCGCGATCTCTTCCGCGCTGACATTGGCGTTGGTTTGCATGGTTCAGCCCTCGGGCGCGAAGCGACGCACGCGCCATTCGTGAACAGTGAGCGTGGACGATCCACTGGAGTGCAGGGGATCGCTGTGCGCGAGCGCCGTCGCCGCGGCCAGGTCGGGGGCACGCACGATGTATGCGYCGCCCGTACCGTCGGTGAACGGGCCGGTCATCTCAAGCTGATGCTTTGCGATAAGGCCGGCGAGAAAAGCCTGGTGCGCGTCCCCCGCGGCCGCCTGGAAGGCCGGCGTCCGCATGACGAGGACGAGGTACAGGTGCTCTGAATCGCTCACGCTTCCTCCTCGGAGGCAATGATCTCGCGCCAGGCGCGCGCCTTGGAGAGGATGCGCGCCTTGTCGATGCCGACCAGTTCACCATCGGCGAGTTTGCGCTGGCCATCGATCCACACATCGCTGACCTGATGACGGCCCGTGGCATACACCAGCTGCGACGCGACATGATAGAGCGGCTGCGTTTCGAGCGCGTCGAGACGCACGGCGGTCAGGTCGGCGCGCTTGCCCGGCTCGATGGAGCCGATGCGGTCGCCCAGGCCAATCGCCTTCGCGCCATTGAGCGTGGCGGCGCGCAGGGCAAACGCGGCGTCGAACGCCGCCGCGTCCCCGGCGACGGCCTTGGCCAGGAGCGCTGCCGTGCGCATCTCGCCGAACATGTCCAGATCGTTGTTCGAGGCACAGCCATCGGTGCCGATGCAGACATTGACGCCCGCAGCGCGCAGCTTTTCCGCCGGGCAGAAGCCGGAGGCCAGCTTGAGGTTGGATTCCGGGCAATGCACTACCGACACGCCGGCYGCCGCGCAGGCGGCGATTTCGTCGTCGTTGAGCTGGGTCATGTGCACGGCGACCAGACGGTCGGTCACGATACCAAGCTTCTGCAGCCGCTCGAACGGACGCACGCCGTCCTTGTCCTTGCCCTGCTGCACTTCCAGCGCGGTCTCGTGCGTGTGCAGGTGGATGGGGATGTCGAGCTCGTTGGCCAGGTCGCGGATGCGCACGAAGTTCTCGTCGGAAACGGTGTACGGCGCATGCGGCACGAAGGCCGTAGTCAGCAGCGGCTCGGCCTTGAGCGACTCGTGCACTTCGAGCGCGCGGCTGAAGTATTCGTCGGAGGTCTTCGCCCACGGCGTGGGGAAGTCGATCACCGGCAGGCCGATCACCGCGCGAAAACCCATTTGCTTGTAGGTCGCGGCGATGACGTCGGGGAAGAAATAATTTTCGTTGGCGCAGGTCGTGCCGCCGCGGATCATCTCGGCTACGGCCAGCTCGACGCCATCGCGGATGAAGTCCGGACCCATCACGCGTGCCTCGGCCGGCCAGATGTGCTCCTGCAACCAGGTCATCAGCGGCAAGTCGTCCGCGAGACCCCGCAGCAGGGTCATCGGATTGTGCGTGTGGGCGTTGATCAGGCCCGGCATGAGTGCATGCTCAGGCAGCTCGATGCGCTCGCGGGGTGCGTAAGCTACACGCGCGTCGGCAATCGGCAGGATCGCCAGGATTTCGCCGCCGTTGATAGCAACCGCGTGCTCGTCGAGGACCACGGCGTGTGGTTCGATGGGGACGACCCAGCGGGCTTCGATGAGGAGGTCGATGTCAGTAGGGCTGGAAGTCATTGCTGCCTCAGGGAAGCGTAAAAAAAACGGCACGGCGCCCGGGAGGGCAGCCGTGCCGATCGATGCATCAGACGCTGCGCCTTACTTGACGCGGCTGTCGTACTCGCCAGTGCGCGTATCGACCTTGATGATTTCGTCCTGGTTGACGAAGAGCGGAACGCGAACCACGGCGCCGGTTTCCAGGGTGGCCGGCTTGCCGCCGCCGCCCGAGGTGTCGCCGCGGACGCCCGGATCGGTCTCGGTGATCTTGAGCTCGACGAACTTCGGCGCCTGCACAGCGATGATGTTGCCGTTGAACAGGGTGACGACGCACTCTTCCTCGCCCTTCAGCCACTTCCAGGCATCGCCCATGGCGGCGAGGCTGGCGCGGTGCTGCTCGAACGTCTCGCTCTGCATGAAGATCCACTCGCGCTCGTTGCCGGTGCCTTCCACGTACGAGAAGTTGGCATCGGTGTCGACGGCGTCGGCCTCTTCATACGAATCGCTCGACTTGAGCGTCTGCTCGGTCGTGCGGCCGTCCTTGAGGTTACGGATACGAATGCGCGTGAACGCCTGGCCCTTGCCCGGCTTGACGAACTCCGCTTCGGTGATGATCCAGGGATCGCMGTTGTGGATGATCTTCTTGCCCGTTTTGACGTCGTTGAGGCCAAGCATGCCCATCTGTATCTGCTCCAGAGTTATATCCGCCCCGCTGGGCGGCTAAAATAGGGTCTGTCACGGGCTGCAGAGCCCGATCCAAGGTCCGCAATGATAACCGCAAGCCCTACTTCCCGCCTATCGTCGCCCGTTACGGGGTGGCGCGAGCTATGGCGGGACGCCATTACGAACGCGCGAGAACTGCTGCAGGCCGTAGGTCTCGGCCATCGGACCGACCTCCTGCCGCCGGACGATGCTGGCTTTCCGCTGCGCGTCCCGCGGGGTTTCGTGGCCCGCATGCGCCACGGCGACCCCACCGACCCCCTGCTCCTCCAGGTGCTGCCGCGCCGTGCCGAGCACGACGTGGTCGCGGGCTTCACGGTGGACGCCGTGGGCGACATGGCCTCGCGGGCCGGCCACGGCCTGCTCCACAAGTACGACGGCCGCGCCCTGCTGATCGCCAGCGGCAGCTGCGCCGTCAACTGCCGTTACTGCTTCCGCCGCCATTTTCCCTACGGCGAGGAAATCGCGGCAGCAGCCCAGTGGCGTGACGCCCTGGCCCATGTCAAGGCGGACCCAAGCATCCGGGAACTGATCCTGTCGGGCGGGGACCCGCTATCGCTGGCCACGCACAAGCTCGCGGAACTCACGCGTGGGCTGGCGGACATGCCGCACGTGATCCGCCTGCGCATCCACACCCGCCTGCCGGTGGTGCTGCCCGAGCGCATCGACAACGACTTCACGGACTGGCTGGCTGCCCTACCCCTGCAGAAGGTGGTCGTTCTGCATGCCAATCACGCCAACGAGTTCGATGGCACGGTGGATGCCGCCTGCGCCCGCCTCCGGGCGGCAGGCGCCACCCTGCTCAACCAGTCGGTGCTGCTAAAGGAAGTGAACGACAACGCCGATACCCTCGTTGCGTTGTGCGAGCGGTCGTTCGCTGCCGGCGTGCTGCCCTACTACCTGCACCAGTTGGACAAGGTCGCCGGGGCCGCGCATTTCGAGGTATCCGACGAACGCKCCCTGGCGCTCATGGAAGTGCTTCGGGGCAAGCTTCCTGGCTACCTCGTCCCAAAACTGGTGCGTGAACTGCAGGGTGATCCTTCCAAACGCCCCGTTGCCGAATTCGCGCGCTAGTATGGGCATCATCCGACCAGCATGACCTGGCCGGACCGCGTTGGGGGGAGCGGGCCGTCACGGTTCGCGGGGTAGCAAGCGGCTTTTCGGAACGGCATGAAACACGACAACGTCATCAGGATTCTCTTCATCGAAGACTCGGTGGAAGACGCCGAGCTTTTGATCAACGTACTGCGCAATGGCGGTATCGCCGTGCGCCCCGCACGCGCAACGAGCACGGCGGAAATACAGGCCGCCCTGGACGAACTGGTGCCGGACCTGGTGCTGATGAATCCCGGCGTGCCGGGCATCGACGCCGCGGCGGTCGCCCGCCAGCTGGACGCGAGCGGACGCGACCTCGCGCTCATCGCCGTGGTCAACAGCCTCRGCGACGACAGCGTGGCCGACCTCTTCGCCGGTGGCACGCGTGGCGTGGCGCTGCGTAAACGTTCCGACCAGGTCCTGGCCGTGGTCCTGCGCGAGTTCGAGGCACTTTCCACCCGGCGCCAGGTGCGCCGCCTGGAAACCTCGCTGCGCGAGACCGAGCGCCGGTGCGATTCCCTGCTCGATTCCTCGCGCGACGCCATTGCCTATGTCCACGAGGGCATGCACGTCCGCGTGAACCAGGCCTACCTCGAAGCCTTCGGCTTCGCCGAGTTCGACGACATCCTCGGCCTGCCGATCCTCGACCTGATCGCCGGGACCCACGCCGACGACTTCAAAGGCGTGTTGCGCGGCCTGTCCAAGGGCGAGAAAGCACCGCCTCCGCTGGAGCTGTTGGCCCGTCGCGACGACGGGGGTACGTTCAAGGCCCTGGTCGACTTCGCACACGCCACGTTCGAAGGCGAAGCCTGCCTACAGATCGTGTTCCGCCAGCAGATGGTAGACGCTGCCCTCGTGGCGCAGCTGCAGCGGGACTCGGTAACCGGCCTGTTCAATCGCGCGCGCACGCTCGAGCACATCGACGAAGCCGTGGCTGCCGCGGCCGCCGGGCGCGAGGGGCAGGCCATGCTCCTGCTCGAGCCGGACAACTGGAAAGAAATCGTCGGCAGCGCGGGCATCGGCAATGCGGACAAGCTGCTTGCCGCAATCGCCGCAAAGATCAACGAATCCATCGATGAGGAAGACGTTGCCGGCGTGCTGGGCGACCATACCCTTGGCCTGATCCTGGCGCCGCGGGGCGACCTCGAGCACGCCGCGCTCACCGAGCGCCTGCGCACCAGCATCGCCGAGCACATCATCGACGCGGGCACACGCTCGCTCAACGTGACGATCACCATCGGCGGCACGCTGATAGCCGAGAAGAATGCCAGCACCGAGGCGGTGCTCGAACAGGCCAGCGCGGCGCTGCGCAACGCCCAGAACCAGGGCGGCAATCGCGTCGAGCTGCACGATCCCAGCGCCCGCGAAAAGGCGGACGCCGAGCGCGAGCAGTACTGGCTCGACCTCGTTCGCCATGCGCTGTCGACCGATGGCCTGCGGCTGTACCACCAGCAGATCATCAGCCTGCAGGATGCCGCCGGCGAGTTCTACGAGATCCTGGTGCGCATGCGCGGCCCGAAGGGCGATGTCCTGCCCTCGTACTTCTTCCCCGTGGCCGAGCGCAACGGCCTCCTCCCGGCGATCGACCGCTGGGTGCTGGGCCATGCCATCGATGCGCTGGCACACCGCGAAAACGACGGGCTCACCACGACCTACTTCGTGAAGA
>NZ_JBFUJE010000114.1:0-10510 GCF_056401535.1 Luteibacter sp. P4_E6
GGCCGGCAGCCGCCTCGACCAGCATACCGTCGTGACCGTTCACATAAGCGGGGAAGCGGAACTGTCGCGTCAGGACCACCCGCCGCGTCTCGCGCTGGTAAAGCAGCACCACGGCCCCGTTACCGCGGTCGTACGTCTCGCGTTGCTGGCGCTGCCAGCTGCCGTCGGAGCGGCGGAAGTCGAAGGTGGTGGTCTTCAGCGTGTACCAGTTATCGGACAGCACACGGGTTTCGACAATGCGGACGCGTTCGGACGGAGCGGACATGGCAGGCCTGCACACTGGACGGGAGAACGTCGGTACGGTAGTGTGCAGTTTCGTGCAATGTCAATGAATTTCGTGCATCCATGCTGACCACTCACCGAAAGCAGGCCATCCTCGCCGCGCTCAAGCGCGACGGCCAGGTCGTCGCCAAAACGCTGAGCAAATCGTTCGGCGTCTCCGAGGACACACTACGCCGGGATCTTCGCGAGCTGGCGGCGGAGGGACGCTTGCAGCGCGTGCATGGCGGCGCGCTCCCGGCCTCGGCCGCCGTCGGCGATATGGTGCAGCGGCAGGACATCGGCACCGACGCCAAACGGGCGATCGCGATGCGGGCCGCCGCCATGATCCTGCCCGGGCAGGTCGTGATCCTGGACGGGGGAACCACATGCGTGCAGCTCGCGCGCTGCCTGCCTCCCACCCTGGCAATCACCGTCGTGACGCACAGCCCGAGCGTGGCGGTCGAGCTTGCGGCGCACCCCCTCGTGGACGTGCTGCTGATCGGCGGCCGGCTCTTCAAGCACTCGATGGTCGCCGTGGGCGCCTCGGCCGTCGAAGCCATGGCGCATATCCGGGCGGACGTCTATTTCATGGGCGTCACCGGTGTCCATCCGACCGCAGGGCTCAGCACGGGTGACCTCGAAGAGGCTTACGTGAAGCGTGCCCTCGCCGCCCGCGCTGCCGAGGTCGTCGTGCTGGCCTCGACAGAGAAGCTCGGCGCCGCGTCGCCCTACGTGATTGCCGACGTCGACACGGTGAGCAGCATCGTCGTCGACAGCGGCGCGCCTGAAGCGATCCGTCGTCAGCTCCGTGCGCGGGGTGTGGACATCGTGGTCGCTTGAGCGGATGTACCGACCCGCTTCCGGGCGAGGCATAATCGGCGATTGTCTATCGAAGGACGCGCATCATGGCAATCGAAAGTTCGCAGCGGATTGTCATCGCTGGCGGCGGCATCGCCGGCCTGGCGACATGGCGCGCGTTGAAGCAACGGGGCATCGAATCCCTCGTGGTCGAACGCCGGCCCGTCGCAGCCGATGGTGGCCTGGCTATCAACCTGCCGGGCAATGCCATGGCGGCGCTCGAGCAGCTTGGCCTCGGCACGGACATCGCGCGGTTGGGCTACCCCGTACGCAAGCGCGAGTACCGTTCGCGGGACGATCGCCTGCTTGCCGCGATCGATGAAGACGCGTTCTGGGGAGAGTCGCTCCGTCCCCGCGCCGTCCGTCGCGCCGACCTCATGACGATGCTCGGCACCGGCCTGGAAGCCTCCAGCCTCAGGGCGGACCGCGCCATCGCCTCGGTCGCCCAGGACGCGTCGGCCGCTCATGTCCGCCTCGACAACGGCGAGGATCTGTCCACCCGCCTGCTGGTAGGCGCGGACGGCGTACGCTCCACGGTACGACAGGCGGTCATGGGAGCATCGCAGCCCTCCGCGGCACACATCGCCTCCGCCAGCTGGCGCTTCATGGCACCCAATCCCGGCGTCGACGGCTGGACCGCGTGGACAGGTGAGCACGGCACCATCCTGCTGCTTCCCGTGGATGAGACGACGGTCTACGGCTGGGTTGCCGTGAGCTCCCCGAACGTCGCAGGCGACGACCTCAAGCAGTTGGACCACGCGTTCCGCGACTTTCCCGAGCGCGTACGCAAGGCACTCGCCTGGGCGCTGGCTCATCCGGAGTCGCTGTACCACTCGCCGATCGAGGAAGTGCGCCTTTCCCGTTGGCACGAAGGCCGCGTGATCCTTCTCGGCGACGCGGCACACGCCACGGCGCCTGTCTGGGCCGAGGGCGCTGCCCTGGCGATGGAGGATGCGCTTGCCCTCGCCGCTTTCGTTGCCGAGACCGACGATGTCGCAGCCGTCGGGCGCCGCTTCGAACAAGCGCGCCAGCCGCGCGTGGCGCATGTGCAGGCCATGACCGATCGCCTGTCGAAGTCGGCGCGACTGCCCTATCCGCTTCGCCGCTTCATCATGCCCTTCGTCGTCCCGCGCAGCTATCGGGCCACTTACTCGCCGCTCAAGCCGACCGACGCCTGAGCCTGACGCCTCACCGCACGCCGGCGACCACCAGATACAGCCCGACGATCACACCCGTGGCCAGAAGATTGGCAGCCGAGGCCGTGGCCACGGCTTTCCACCACGAAATCTTCAGGATCCGCACGTAGATGGCCGTCTGCGCCCAGGCATACCAGAGGCAGCTGAGGAGCAGCAGCGCCCCGCCCAGCAGGATCCAATGACCTTTCGCGAAGGTCATGACGGTCGACGCAACGGCGAGGCCAAGGGCGAACGGCGCGAGCAGGTAGCAGTGGATATAGAACGGCTTCCGGAGCGAGTCACGGTTCGTCGGCTGGCGCTGATGCCGGAGCATGCTCATGGCACCGAACAGCCCGAAGAAGCAGAACACGACGCTGCGCGTCGCGATGACCATCTGCTCTGAGGAGAACAGCTCCTTACCCAGCACGGTGTCGATCGTCGAGGTGCCGTTCCGCGTACCCAGTTCGACAAGGTGCGCGAGGACGATCGTCAGGATCAGCATCAGCGGCGGGCTCACCATCTCGGTGAACTGCTCGTCCCGGGGCTGTTTCAGCTGCTCACCGGTGTAGACCGCGACGGCGACCGGGCGGGTGAGCGTCCTCCATAGCGCGCGTGGATAGAACACCAACCAGCCCATGATCTCGTAGAGGAACTCTTCGAGCGACTGCAGAATGCGCATGAAGTCCATCGGACACCCTCGCCTGACTTGCCGGAACAGTGGCTCGGACTGTACCGCTATGCCGGCCTGCGCGTTCCGAGATAAAGTCGCCCGGCACTGACAGGGGAGCGCGCACGATGCGGGCAGGTCGCAGGTGGATGGCTGGCGTGGCCGGCCTGTTTTTTATCGTGGCCGCCGCGGCGCAGATGCCTCCGGAGCCGACGACGAAGGGCGACTATGGGAACGGCGAGGATTTCCGTCTGACCCCGATCGTGGCCAAGGACGCTTCCGGCAGGCCGATCACCGATATTCCCGCGTTCGAACTCGGGTTTCGCGACACCGATGGCGCCTGGACTGAAGGCGGCCCGCCCGTTCCGTTTACCGGCGTCATTCCCGACGCACTGCGCGGCAGGGTCATGCTGGTGCTCGATGGTGACTGGTCCCTGGTGCCGCGCGGCTGGAAGATGTCGTACGCCATGCTCACCTCGGACACGACCCTCGCCGTGGGCTATGAGGCTCCGGGCGGCAAAGCGTCCGGGTGGATGAACTCGGGCATGGTCGTTTGCGCCGGTTGCGCCCTGGAGTACGCGGCGCCCTACTTCCCCCGGTCGATGCAGGACTGGCGTGCCGATGCCGATGAGGACTGGCCGCGGCCTCACCCCGAGCATCCCCCCCTCAACCTCTCCCGCCCGGACGGATGCACCGTCGTCTTCGACTACCAGATGCCGCACTCACCGCCTGTCCATGAATGGATGAACTACATCGGGGTCCGTTATGGCGTGCTGCTCTCCTTCGAGATCGCCATGCCCGACGCCGACAAGGACCTGCGTGACCTGATCTTTGCAGATCACACGAGTGACCATCAGAAGTGCGTGGTGCGACAGGATCGCGCCAAAGGAACACACCATGGCAGAAGTCGCAGACGAAGTACTGCTGCGTGAACGACATCGGTGCGGACCGCACGGAGCCATTGGTCGTCGAGGGGATCACCTGCAATCTGGTCGCCGACGCAACGTAGCCAGAGACCGGTCGCGTCCGATGGGCGTTCGACAGAGGGGCGGTCGCGGGTTAAGCTTAATCGGTAAACGTTTATATATAAACGGGTGACCGATATGGCTGAACCGATCAAGCTCGAAAACCTGCGCGATCTCATTTCTATGGGCGCCGTGAAGACGGCGACCATCCTCGGTCAGAAAGGCGGCTTTGCCGTGTTGGCGAGCACGGGATTGCAGGAACGCATCCTGGCGAACAAGGTAGGTCAGGTGAAAATGTTCGCGACGACGGACACCGCCGTGAAGGAGCTGGCGCGTCTGGGCCTGTCTTCCTTCCTCGTAGACATCTCTCACTACGAGAAAGGGCTGCTCCGCGCGCCGCGAACCGATGTGACCGAGCGTGCCAAGCGCGCCGCTGCCGCATTGGAACACGAGCAATGGTTCCGAGCACAGGTCGATGAAGCCCTACAGCAGGAAGCGTCGGGTGTTGCTACTTTGCACGCTCACGACGACGTGTGGGCGGAAGTGAAGAAGGCCACCGCGGCAACGCTCGCCCGGAGGAACACGGGTCCAGCGGCGCGCGCCCCGCGAAATACCGCCGCACCGTCGCGGGGGCGAAAGAAAGGATTGTAAGAGTGGCGCTGATGCAAAGATCTATCGCGTGCTTCCGTCGGCGAAAATGAAGGTATCCCGCCCGAGAATCCTAGGTGGGCTCCTCCGGTGGTCGTGAGCTAGAGTAGGTTCGATTCCACCGGGCGGGAGTGACAGCGTGGCGGGATTCCGATGGACTCGCTGATCACCGCMGCGGCGCGGGCSCTYGCCKCGGGCGATCCCCTKGGTGCCTTGAAKCGGGTTGCCTTGCGCGACGACGCGCCTGCCCTCGCCCTCCGCGGGATCGCCATGGCGCAGTTGGGTGATTTCGCCAAGGCGAAGGTGCTCGTCCGGCGCGCCGCCCGGGCCTTCGGATCGAAAGAGTCCATCGCTCGCGCCCGTTGCGTGGTGGCCGACGCAGAGATCGCCCTCGCATCGCGTGACCTGGGATGGCCGACCGAGACGCTCGACGCCGCACGGATAACCCTCGAAAACCACGGCGATCACACGAACGCCGCGCATGCACGCTATCTGGAAAGCAGGCGATGGCTTCTCATCGGCCGGCTCGACGAGGCCGAGCGTGCCCTCGCAACGCTGGCCCTGGACACCCTGCCGCCTGCCTTGATGGCTGCATGCGAACTCGTGACCGCCGGGGTGGCGATGCATCGCCTACGCGCAGGCGATGCGCGTGCCGCCCTTTCGCGCGCCGAGCGCGGAGCACGCCTCGCGGGAATCCCCGCACTCGTCGCGGAAGTCGAGAGTGCATGGCTCACGCTCAACACACCCGTCGCTCGTCTGCTGGCGCGTGGCTCGGAGAGAAACCTTCTGCTCGATGATGTCGAAGCCTTGATGGCCTCGCATGCCCTCGTCGTCGACACCTGCCGAAACCTCGTGCGCCATGCAGGCACCATCGCCTCGCTGGCGACACGGCCCGTTCTGTTCTCACTTGCGCGTGCGTTGGCGGAAGGCTGGCCCGTCGATGTTCCGCGCGAAGCACTGATTGCCCTGGTGTTTCGCACGAAGCAACCGGACGACTCCCACCGTGCCCGGCTGCGCGTGGAGATCGGTCGGTTGCGTGACTTGCTGCGACCGCTCGCCGACGTGGAGGCGACGCCACGTGGCTTCATCCTGATACCGCGCGACACCGATGAGGTGGTCGTGCTGGCCCGTCCGGTCGAGGAAGTGCACGCCAGCCTGCTCGCCTTCCTGGCTGACGGTGAGGCCTGGTCGAGCTCGGCCCTCGCGCTCGCGCTCGATACCAGCCAACGGAATGTGCAGCGCGGCCTCGAGTCGCTTCACGCGTCGGGCAAGGTGCAATCGTTCGGGCGCGGGCGCGCGCGCCGGTGGATCGCGCCACCCATGCCGGGATTCGCGACGAGCTTGTTACTCACCACCCCGCTGCCGGGTGACTAGGATGAGCCCATGAAGACGAAAACAGCTCAACTCATACGCGAATACGGTCCCTTCCCGGGTGTCGACAAAGTCGCCGGCGTGACGTTCGACGGCAAGCAAGTGTGGCTCGCCTCCGGCGACCATTTGCGAGCCCTCGACCCCGACAGTGGCGAGATCGTGCGATCGATCGATGTGATGGCGCATGCCGGCACCGCGTTCGACGGCACGCATCTCTTCCAGATTGCCGAGGACCGCATCCAGAAGGTCGACCCGAAGACCGGCGAAGTGCTGGGCACGATCCCGGCGCCTGGCCACGGTGGCGACTCCGGCATGGCATGGGCCGAGGGCACGCTATGGGTCGGCGAGTACCGCAACCGGAAGATCCATCAGGTCGATCCCGAGACCGGCGCGGTGCTTCGCAGCATCGACTCCAATCGCTTCGTCACGGGCGTCACCTGGGTCGACGGCGAGCTATGGCACGCCACCTGGGAAGACGATGTCAGTGAGTTGCGGCATGTCGACCCTCGATCCGGCGAGGTACTGGAAAGCCTGAACATGCCGACCGGCGCGCACGTGTCCGGCCTCGAATCCGACGGGAAGGACTGCTTCTACTGCGGTGGCGGCAATAGCGCCGTGGTCCGGGCGGTGAAGCGCCCGCGATAACCTCCGGACGCTAGGCGCCGGCGTCCAGCTCCGCGGCGATGAAGTCGACGAAGGTCCGCGCCGCCATGCGCGTGGCACGACCCAGCGGGAAGTACGCATGGACCGGCAAGTCGGCCATCTTCCACTCCGGCAGCAGCTGCGTGAGCGCACCACGGTCGAACTCGCGGCGGCAGGCCCATGAGGTGGTCGAGGTAATGCCGAGGCCACCCACTGCTGCCGCCAGCGCCCCTTCCGTGTCATTCGTGGAGACGTTCGGCTGCACGTCGATCGAGGTCGACTCGCCATCGCGCTCGAACTGCCATGAGGTCACGGCCATGCCTGCCGGCCCACGAACGATGCGATGGCTCACGAGATCCTCGGGCCGCTGGGGCGTGCCGCAACGAGCCAGGTAGGTCGGCGAGGCGACGATGACACGGTGCATCTTGCCGATCAGCCGGGCGGTACCACCCGAGTCGGGAAGAGGTCCCACGCGGATGCCGACGTCCACTGCCTCGCGGACCATGTCCTGGCGCTTGTCGTCGAGCAGCAGCTCGACCTGGAGCGAAGGATGGCGCTCGGTGAAAGTGGACAGCCGCGGGATCACCACGCGAATGGCCAGCGTCGACGGCATGCCGACCCGGAGCACGCCACGCAGCTCACCGGTCTCCCTCACGCTGTTCTCGGCATCCTCGATCGCCGCAAGGATGGGCTCCATGCGCGCAAGAAATTCCAGACCGGCTTCGGTTGGCAGGACGGCGCGGGTGGTCCGCGATAGCAGGCGCACGCCGAGGCTTGCTTCCAGCTCGGCCACCATGCGCGAGACCTGCGACTGGGCCAGTCCACTCTCGCGGGCGGCCGCGGAAAAGCTGCCGAGCCGGGCGACGCGGGTATAGAGCCGGAACGTAAGGATGTCCTTCAAGCGGCCCCCGGCATTTATGCTCAACCAGCATGGATGCTAGCCGGGGTCTGCCAACCACGCCAGTTGGCAGACGCAATTTCGGCAGCTCCCCTGTCCGGGGCGAACCGCCGACGAGGCAACCGCAATCAACCGTGCTTCTGTCTCAGAACTTCGCCTACTATCGCGAGATGAACACAACGTTAGTGGCACCTCCGAGGGATACGCGCCAAGGCAGCCTCGCCGTCGTCGGCATGGGCATGACCTTGGGTTCCCACCTCACCCCGCTTTCGCGCAGCCACATCGAACAGGCCGACGTGATCTTTGCCGGTCTGTCCGACAACATCGTCGAGCAGTGGCTCCAGCGCATGAATGCCGACGTGCGTAGCCTGCAGCCTTATTACAAGGAAGGTAAGTCGCGCCGGAAGACCTACGAGGAGTGGGTCGACCTGATGATGACCGAAGTCCGCGCGGGCAAGCGCGTCTGCGGTGTCTTCTATGGCCACCCGGGCATCTTCGCCTGGTCGCCCCACAAGGTCATTGAAGTCGCCCGTGCCGAAGGCTTCCAGGCTCACATGGAACCGGGCATCTCCGCCGAAGACTGCCTCTACGCCGACCTGGGTATCGACCCGGGCACCGTTGGCTGCCAGCACTTCGAAGCCGGCCAGATTCTTTTCTATGAGCGCCGCATCGATCCCAGTGGCTATCTGGTCCTTTGGCAGGTCGGCCTGGTCGGCGATCGTTCGCTCGCCCGCTTCACCACCAGCGGCGCCTACCGCCAGGTGCTGGTCGACGTGCTGAGCAAGGACTACCCGCTGGATCACGAGATCATTCTGTACCGCGCGGTCACCCTGCCGATCCAGAAGCCGCGCATCCGCCGCATCGCCCTGCGCGACCTGCCGTTTGTCGACGTGCCGACCGAAGAGACGGTGATCCTGCCGCCGGCCGCACCGCTGAAGGCAAATCAGGAAATACGCGATCGCCTGGCCGCGTTGGACAAGCTTGAAAAAGAAGCCTCGCTGGCATAAGCCAGACGTTCGGTCACCACATCAACAGCCACAGGAAGGAAAGAACATGCTGGACACGATCGAAATGTTGGAAGCCATCGGTCGGAACGCATCGCTTCGCCATGCGTCAACGGATGACCTTACCGAGGCCCTCCAACAGGCACAAGCTTCGGCGGCCCTTACTTCAGCTGTCGCCTCAGGTGACAGCTCCAAACTCTTTGCAGAACTCGGGTACAAGCTCATGCGACAGCCTCAAGTCTCGCAACACGTTCTTGATCCGGTATCTTGAGATCTCAGATCGGCCGATGAATGGCCAGCCTGATGCTGGGCAAGTTAGTCAAGAATGCAGGGCCTGAACAAGTAAGCATCGCTCATGGAAGGAGCCGCAGGGACTGAAGATGTTTCACTAACTCCGTTCATCATGTTTCATACAACCACGCAAACAGGGGACAACATGTCAGACACGATTGAACTGCTCGAGGCCATTGGTCGCGATGCGTCACTACGCCACGCCTCTGCGGAAGAGCTGACCGGCGCACTTATGCAGTCGCATGCCTCCGACGCATTGACTGCAGCGGTAGCGTCTGGAGACAGCTCGTTACTGGCCGGAGAATTCGGCCACAAGGCCAATTATCAGCCCCAGGCGATCCAGACGCCGAGTCACGAGGAGGATGAGACGGATCAAGACGACGATAAGTCGGATGCCCCTTCGACACCTGATGGCGGAAAGTCGCCTGACGACGAATTGACCAGTTAACGATGATCCAACTGCCGAGCCGCATCAGATCACGAGCCGTTACGACGGCGTTGTTCTTTTGCGTGCTCGCGCAACCTTTGTTCGCAAGGGCCTCCACGGAACACGCTCAGTTTCTCGAGGAAACCGAAAGTCTTCGCACAAAAGACCACCCTCAGTTTATTCAGCGTGTGTCGCAGATTCATGGCGAATCGAGCAGCCTAACTAATGCCGAGACGTGGCATCTACGCTACCTAGATGCCTGGGAGGCAATGTTCGAGGGGGAATACGCGAAGTCCGAAGCTCAACTCAACGAAGTGATCAAGCGATCCGGCGATCCGGTGTTAGGAGCAAAGGCATCTGCACTTCTGCTGAGCAACTTGTCATTCAACCGGCGCTACGAAGAAGCATTCACGCTTGCAAATCGTCTTGCGACCACCCTGCCCTCAGTGACGGATCCGCTAGCTCGATCCATGCTTCTCACAAATCTGTCACAGATGATGATTTTCGCGGGGCAACACGATCTCGCGATCAAATACGCCGCCATGGCCGAAGGCGCCGTTCCCCCGGGCGAGACTGCCTGCCAAGCCAATTGGTTAAAAGCAGCGGCGCTCTACAGCATAAAGCGCCTGACATCTTCTAGCCCCGAGCTAAAGCGAGCCGTTGACATGTGCATCGCTGCACGGGAGAAGGTGGTCGCGAACAGCGCGCTACTGCTAACTGGAAGCGTCTTCCTCGATGAAGAGCAGCCGTTGAAGGTAATGGCGCTATTGAATCGGATTTATCCGAGCATTCGCATCAACCACTACTTTCCACACGAGGAGCTAGCACAACTGCAGTGGGCAGAGGCGTACTTCAAGCTAGGAAGGGACGACGAGGCAAGGAAAGCTGCCTTGGCCGTTGTAGCTATGAACAGCGCAGGCGGCATCAGCGATTGGCTGAGAGAGGCATACGATGTCCTTTACCGGGTAGAGAAACGCAGGGGCAATGCCGCTGGCGCCCTCGCGTATTACGAGCACTTCACCGCCCAAGACAAGGGATATTTAAACGATCTTGGCGTCAGAAGCCTGGCCTACGAAGTAAGTCTGCAACACCAGATGGTGCAGAACCTCACAACAGATGGTCTCAGCAAGCAAAACCGCATCCTGCGGTTACAGCAGTCGCTGGACGCAAATACGGTTGCGACAGGCCGGCTCTACATCGCACTCCTGCTCGTGGTTTTGGCCTCCATCGGCCTACTCCTGTTCCGCGTAAAACGCTCCCAGCTCCGATTCAAGAAAATGTCCTCCCTGGACGGCCTAACCGG
>NZ_JBFUJE010000115.1:0-19524 GCF_056401535.1 Luteibacter sp. P4_E6
GGCTTATTCCGATGCTTAGACGATTCCTCCGCTTCGAGGGTCCGGTCCCCAGCTTTGCGCCCCTGACGGTGGAAACCGGGGCGCTTATGGCAAGAGAAGCACTCTGCGCCATTGCGCATGTTCATGGTATCGGCTTCGCCCGTCTGGGCTGGCCAGCCTTCTATATCGATACCTATAACGGACGCGCAATCCGGCCGTCGTCAGTTTGGCTGAGTCGGCTGCCAGGTGCGAAGGCGTGGCTGCACAGGCTTCGCGCATTGAGGGATGGATAGGGATCAGGGTGTGCATCGAAGCAAGGATGCTTATCAAAATGGAAACGTCCATCTCAGTGGTACATGCAGATACCGCCCAGCGGCGACATGCGCTTCGTTCCCTTTGGAACGAGGTTTTCTTGAAGGAGCTTCGCTACGACGAATCAGCGCTCGAGGAAAGTGCGCTCGTCCGAAAAGCCAACGCTCAGGGGCAAACCTTCTTGGCGATCGATGCCGAAGGGCATGCCGTCGGCGGGCTTTCGGTGGATTGGTGGCGCGGCATGGACGTCTCCCACCAGGATATTTCGAGATACCAACTCTCGAGATTCTCGGAGCCGTTTTCGAGCGAATCCGTAGCCACCGCCAGAAAATGGCTCGTCCGTTCGTCCCATCGGAAGACAGGCGTGGCCTTTAGCCTTGTTCGATCGCTGTTTCTCTTTACTGCGAGTCACGAGGAGATTCGCTTTGTAGTGATGGACAGCGGTCCCGCAATGGTCGACAAGTATCGCGCGCTTGGATTCAGGCAGTACGCGCCGTCGTTTAACTATTCGACGGGGGAGCTTGGTTTTCCAATGTGCCTCGTACTGAACGATTTTCGATATCTGGTCGAGACAAACGCGCTTCTTCTTCCTTGCCTGATCGATTGCGGATACAAAGATAGCGTGGAATCGCACGATTATTGGAATGTGGTGACGGGCGGATAGTTCCCCGATGCTGTACCAGGGCGCACGCGGAATAGTCGGGCCGAAGAGTATGCCTATCTGCTATCGCGGAGCAGCGTCAGGTCATTGAATTTGCGTCGCTCGATGACTTCGTTGACTTTGCCGTCGGCACCGCGACGAAATAAGAGGAGGTTTCTCTCGTCATCGCTACCCATGAAAATGTCACCACCCAGCGGCTGCAGCACGTTGGCGGTGCCGCCGGCGCGCGTGCTGTAGCTGAGCTCACCGTCCGTGTTCACGACGGTCCATGCCCTCGTGGGAGCATAGCGATAGGTCCCTGTGTAGTCGTCGTTGTGCACATTTTTCACGGCGAGCCTTGGYGGCTCGGTCGGTAGTGTTACGTCCGCATACCCCACCACCTTCCAGTCACTGCCTTGCTTCACGTAGGTCAGCAGTGCCTTGTATCGCACAGTGAGTTTCTGTCCGAAGGCACTTTCCTGTTCATATTCCTCCACCTGCAGGAGCGCGGTGTTTTCATGTTGGATCACGTGCGGATCGCGAAGCTCGATGCTGCCGGAAAAGCCCTCGGGGAAGGGATGAAGCGAGGCGATCGTGTCCGCCTTATTCGTCACCCGCCCGAATTCGTCGATCAACACCGCGTCATCGGCGAGAAGGCGCTGCCACGTGATTTTGTCTCCTTTGGGGATGGCGTCGACCCGGGCCTGCGTGGAAGCAAGCAGTTCCCTCGTCAACGACGTGGGAGCGTCCGCCGCCGAGGCGGTCGTACACAAGGTCAGTAGCGAAAGAGCGCAGAGAGCCGGGGTACGCATCGCGATACGAGCCTCCTCAGGAAAGGTCGAGAGCTAGCTTCACCCCAGGGCTTCGTCCTTCGCAAGGGCCAAGGTAAAGCCCATAACCGCCGCGCCGGCAAGGGCCAGGGGAGGCGTCAACCCCCAACGCAGCACCAGGAAAGCACCCAGGGCAGCACCGGCGAACAAGGCCACGATCGCGCGAACTCGTCGGCCAGGATTCTGCCCGGGGCCGCCGGCGAGACGAGAATCGGCAGCCAGACCAGTAATGGTCCGGGTGACCACCGTGGTGGTCAGGTCCGGCACGTTCAGCTGTCGCACGGTGGCGTTGCGCGCGCCCATGGCGATGGCAATCAGGGCGATGAGGGTAAGACGAAGGCCCACGGCGGTATCGGAGGGCGCGGCCAGTGCACAGGCCGCGGCGATCCAGAGCAAGCCGGCCTCGATCGACGCGGAAACGATGAGCCAACGGCGCCGGCTGCGATTGACGAAAAATCGGCCGAGACGCCCGGCGCCCACCGCGCCGAGGGCGAAGGCGACGAGCGCCAGGATATAGAGCTCCCAGTGGAATCCTTGAGCCCCTGCGGCGGCGAACCCGAGGAACACGACGTTGCCAGTCATGTTCGCGGTAAACACCTTGCCCAGGCCGAGCACACTCGTCGCGTCGACGATACCCGTGGTCAGCGAAAGCAAGGTGAGCAGGACGACCAGCGGGTCCCGATCGGCTATCGGCGCCGGTGCAGGCATGGGCTCATTCCAGTGGCGCCATATCGAACACCAGCACCTCGCTGTCGACGCCATCGCTCAGGACCACGCGTTGCTCGGCGGTGATCTTCGCCGCGTCGCCTGCCGATAGCGGATGGCCGTTGACGTGCACCGTACCGCGTACGACGTGCACGTACGCCAGCCGCTCGTAGTCGATATTGTGATGCGCGGTTTCGTCCGGACCGAACAGGCCTGCGTAGATCCGTACGTCCTGGTGCACGGTCACCGAGCCGTGTTCGCCACTCTGGCTGGCAACCAGGCGCAGCTTGCCGCGCTTTTCAGAGTCCGGGTAGGTCTTTTGCTCGTATCCGGGCTTCAGGTGCAGTTCGTTGGGGATGATCCAGATCTGCAGGAAGTGGGTCAGCGTCTTCGCGTGGTTCTCTTCCGAGTGGGTCACGCCRCTGCCTGCGGACATGATCTGCACTTCGCCGGGGCGGATCACGACCTTGTTGCCCATGGAATCGCTGTGGGCCAGTTCGCCCTCGAGCACGTAGCTGATGATTTCCATGTCGCGGTGGGAGTGCGTGCCGAAGCCGGCGCCGGCAGCGACCCGGTCTTCGTTGATGACGCGAAGCGGCCCGAAGTGCATGTGGTCCTCGTCGCGGTAGTCGGCGAACGAGAAGCTGTGGTGCGAATCGAGCCAGCCATGGTTGGCGTGGCCGCGGTCGGCTGCGTGGCGGATGACGAACATGGGCTAACTCCGGAGCAGGGAGGGGGATGGCCGGGTCTGTGGCCAGCATACCTGCGTACGCTAAAGGAGCGTCGATGCAAGCTCTTGCACAAAGCACTGCTTTACCGGCCGATGGCGGCGGAGTGTCACGAAGCGGGGCTAAACTGGGTCATCCTTCGCTTCAGGTTGCCTCGGTGACGTCCCTCGAACCCATTGTCTCGTCCGGTGAACTGACCGCGCTGCGGTTGATAGATATCGCTTACACCATCGATCTCGTGCAAGCCCAGACGCTCTGGGCCGCGCGGGCGAGCAGCGCGTTCAACCGTTCGCACCTGTCCAGCACACCGCCCAAGGCGGTGGCTTTTGGCGTGGCCCCGTTATGGCTTGCGCTGGGCGAAGTCGAGTTGATGCTGGGGTCGGGGCCTGTCGCGGTGCAGCTTTCCGTGCGCCTCTACGACTTCGGCGTGGCGGCGCTGGCGGCGCGGGTCAAGGTCAAGGACCAGTCCTGGAGCCAGTTTGTCGCCGATTTCGACGCACTCGACCGTCTGCTCGGACCGGCCGGCCCCCTGGACTTCTGGACGGAGCTGCTCGCGCGCGTTCGCGACATCATTTCGCCCGCGCTGGACCGCCCCGCGATCGACGCTTCCCTTGAAGAGGACTATCTGATCGGGACGGTGCATGGGTTCGACGAACCGATGGATGCCGTCGCCCTGAAGGAACGCGTCGACCTGACCAGCCTTCTCTCCGGCGAAAAACGGCGCCTGTCGCCTGCTGCCCGGAAGGAACTGATGTCGCGCAGTTTTTCCTACTACGCGGACGACCTAGTGGTGCTCACCTGGGATCGTGCCTTCATCTACGAGCCCCGGCGTGATTCCGACGTGGCCGACGTGATCGAAGTGGCTAACGCCCAGCTCGTCGAATTCCGCTACTACGACACCTTGCTCGACGACGAGCTGCCGCGGATGTATGACAGGGTGGAGAACGCGCGCAGTGCCGCATCGGTCTTTGCATCGCGGCGCTTCGCCAACCTGGCCCGCCGGCTGTACACGCTCGTCGCCGAGGTGACCGAGCTGACCGAGCGTGTGGACAACGCCTTGCAAGTCACCGAGGACGTCTACCTGGCGCGCGTCTACAGCACCGCCCTGGGGCTGTTCCGCGTGCCGACGCTGGGCGCCTCCGTGGACCGCAAGCTCGCCATCATCCGCGACACCTATGCCGCACTTTACGAGGAAGCCTCCAGCCGCCGCGCCGAGCTGCTGGAGATCTCCATCGTCGTGCTGATCATGCTGGAAATCACCATCACGCTAGTGCGCGGCTGGTAGACGGTTCGCGGACAGGCGAAGGCCGGTGGCCTTGCAGACATCGATATCGCGGTAGACCTGGCTTCGCCCATCGCGAAACGTGACCTGCACATCGCGAAGGCATGCGCCCCCGGGCAGCCGCACCGTGGTCGAGGTGAGTCCGCCCTGGAGGGGTTCACGCAGGTCGATCGGCTCGTAGCCGCCGGCAGAACCCGTCGTGACCGCGAGCGCCGTGACGCTGTCGAAGCTGCCATTGACGATGCGGAAGAGGCGTCCCGGGCTTGCCGGCGGCTGAAAGTCGGCGGCGATGACGGGACCTGCCACGGCAAGGATGGCCAGGGCCGCGAGGGTACGGGCGAAACGAATCGGGCGCATGTGCATGGGGCTGTCCTTGGCTGATCGAGGCTCCAGGGAAGCGCTTCGGGAACCATGCGGAAAGCGATTCGGGACGAATCGTCGTAGCGCGCTGACGAATCGTAGTGGGCCATACGTCACGCTTCCCGGCGTCGCGGGCACGGCCTAACATGGCTCGCTATCCCAGATCGGACGCATCGCCATGAAGGTTCGACTCGGTACCGCACAGATCGGACTTGCCCGTTACGTCGGCCTGTGGACCATCGTCGCCGTGGTGTTCGCCGAGCAGCACTACCTGCAGGACGACCTCTCGGGCCATACATGGAGCATCTTCGATTACCTGCGCTGGTCGCTGATCCAGTGGTACACCTGGGCCGCACTGGCGCCGCAGGTGTTCCGGCTGGCGGCGAGGTATCCCATTCGCCCACCCGTGCGATTGCGCGGACTGGGCATGCAGCTGCCCTTGAGTTTTGGCGTGACGCTGCTGGCGCAGATCATCGGTGCGTTCATCTCGATGTTTACCGAAGGCAGCTCCCTTGGCGAACAGCTGAGTCAGTTTGTCGGGCAGCACTTCGCCACGGGATTGCTTACCTATTGGGCGCTGTTTGCGATCCAGCAAGCCATGCACTTCCACGACGAGAAGACGCGCCGCGAAGTCGAGACCGGGCGTCTTGCCACCGAGCTCGCACAATCACGACTGCAGGCTCTGAAATCGCAGTTGCAGCCGCATTTCCTGTTCAACACGCTGCATGCCATCGCCACCTTGCTCAAGGAAGACGCACTCTCGGCAGAAGATATGCTGCTGCGCCTGAGTGAGCTGCTTCGTGCCTTTCTCGAAGACTACGATGGCCAGGAAATAAGCTTGCGGCGCGAGCTGGTGTTGCTGGACCTTTATCTCGGCATCCAGCAGATGCGCTTCAAGGACCGCCTGACCACGCGAATCTATGTGTCGCCGGATACGCTGGACTGTGCGGTCCCCAGCCTGATCCTCCAACCCATCGTCGAGAACGCCATTCGACACGGTATCGGGGAACGACTGGGCGTCGACTGTATCGAGATCGAGAGTCGCCGCGACGGCGATACACTTCGCATTGAAGTGCGCAATCGAAACAGCACGCTCGAAAAGGAAGGACAAACCATCGGCAAGAGTGCAGGGCACGGCATTGGCTTGTCCAACACGGAGTTACGTTTGCGCGAACTCTATGGAGACGCCGCCCACGTCCGTCTGGACATGATCTGGCCACAGGGTGTGGTTTGCCGGATCCAGCTGCCGTTTCGTGAGATCGAGGAAATCGATGACGCACCCGAGGTCGTGACTGCATGACGATCACCGCGCTGGTCGTCGATGACGAGCCGCTCGCCCGCAGCGCCATCGTGCGCCTGCTGCGCGACGATCCGGACATCGAGATACTGGGCGAATGCGGCGACGGCGTCTCCGCCGTGCAGGCTATCCGCAACCAGTCGCCGGACCTCGTTTTCCTCGATATCCAGATGCCCGGCATCCAGGGCATGGATGTCGTGGCGACCATCGGCGCGGCACGGATGCCGGCCACCGTTTTCGTCACCGCGTTTGAGCACTACGCCGTCAAGGCGTTCGAGGCAAACGCCGTGGACTACCTCGTCAAGCCCTTCAGCCGGCAGCGTTTCACTGAAACCCTGCAGCGCGCGAAGGCGCGGTTGTCCGCCGTTGCGGTGCATGCGGCGGGCGGTTCCGGCATACAACAGGTGCTCGACGCGCTCAAACAGCGCGACAACTATCTCGAGCGCATCCCGGTACGTACCGACGAACACGTGGCCTTCGTCGACGTGAGCGACATCGTCTGGATCAAGGCTGACGGCAATGTCGTGCAGATCCATCTCGCTGACCGGCAGTACGAACTGCGGGAAACCATGGTGGCCCTCGCCGAGCGGCTCAACCCGAACCAGTTCGCGCGCATCCACCGCTCGGCAATTATCAACGTTCGGCGCGTACAGGCCATCCATCCGTGGTTCAACGGCCACCATGTAGTCACCATGGACACCGGACAAAAGCTACGCATGAGCCGCTACCAACACGAAGCTTTCCTCCGCCTCGTCTCGACGCGCACCGATCCACGCCCCGGCTAGCACCAGTGTAGGAGCCGATTCATCGGCGATCCCGCGCCAGCGGGCCCGTTCTCCTCCAGCTCGCAATCGCTTCACGCGACCCACGACACGCTGCCTCGTTATACGCGCTCACCATCGATGCGCAAGAACTTGCGAGGCGCACCATGGCAGTCAAGGGAACCGTTGAACCGGAAGATCGCACGGCACGCCTGACGGCGCTACGTAACCTCAAGATGGCGCGCTCGGCACACGTGTTCGTCCGCGGCAACACGCTGCAGTTCTACGACTGGCTCGACCACGCAGGACGAACGCTGCCGAAGGGGCCGGACATCTGGATATGCGGTGACTGCCACGTCAGCAACATCGGGCCGGTGGCGGACAACAACGGCGGTATCGACATCCAGATCCGCGATCTCGACCAGACCGTCATGGGCAATCCCGCGCATGACATCGTGCGACTGGCCGTGTCGCTCGCCACCGCCGCCCGTGGTTCCGATCTCCCAGGCGTGATTACGGCGCGCATGGTCGAGCAGCTCATCGACGGCTACGAGCGCGCCATGGGAAGCGGACGCAAGGACTATCGCCTCGTCGAACGTCCCTCGTGCATCAGCCTGGTCATGAGGGCAGCGACCAGGCGCCGCTGGAAGCATCTGGCCGAGGAACGCATCGCGGGCCCGAAGCCGTCCATTCCGCTGGGCCGCCGCTTCTGGCCGGTCACCGATGAAGAGCGCGCCGAGCTCGAGGCATTGGCATCGGGTACCGACATGCAGAAGCTGGTCGCGCAACTCGTGCATCGCAAGGACGATGCCACGGTCGAGCTCGTCGACGCCAAGTACTGGGTCAAGGGCTGCAGTTCGCTGGGACGACTTCGCTATGCGTTGCTGATGCGCGTGAGCGGCGGCAAGGAGCTCTGCCTGGTCGACGTCAAGGAAGCGCTGCGCGCGGCCGCACCGCGAAGTGCGACGGCGGATATGCCTCGCGACAACGCTCTCCGCGTGAAGGAGGGCGCGCTCCATCTTGCGCCCAACCTGGGCCAGCGGATGATGGCCTCGCGCATCCAGGGCAAGACAGTTTTCATTCGCGAGCTGCGTCCGCAGGACCTGAAGATCGACCTCGAACAGATGGAACCCGCCGATGCCATGGAGGTCGCCCGTTATCTGGGCAACGTGGTGGGCAGGGCACATGCTGCCCAGCTGAATCGCGACCAGCGCAAGAGCTGGCTCGCCGAACTCGCGCGCAACCGCCCGCAGAACATCGAGGCGCCATCGTGGCTATGGCGTAGCGTGGTGGAGCTGGTTCAGGCGCACGAGGGCGGGTACCTCGAGCATTGCCGGAAATACGCTGGAGCGCTCGCCTAGGTGAACGAATACGCGAAGTCGTAGCTGTGCTTGCCGTCGGCGATGATGATTTTCATCGAGCCGCTCAGCCCCCTCAGTTCGTCGGTGCCCGATTCGGGGACCACGACGATCGTCCATTCCGTCGGAGCACCACCCACCATCAAGGCGCGGTGGATCATGACGAAGCTGCCCCTGCGACCACCCAGCGTGCCGCTGATTTTCTCCAGCGCCACGTAACCGCCCGATGTTTTTCCGTCGCCAGCCCCGAGCATCTCGCCCTGGCCGCTACCTTCGAGGTCCCCCTGGAACTGCTTTTGCAGCGACAGGCGCGACAGCCCGGATCCCTCGGCGGCGGGGTTATCCGGCGTCTGCGGTTTGACCTCGACGCTGAAGCTGCCCCTGGCCTGTTGCAAGGATGCGTTGCTGTTCATGGGATATCCGGGCGTGGCGAATGTGACTGCCTTCACGGGTTATACGCTCCCCGGGCGCCAGGGACGATATCTGCCCTACCATACGGTCAACATCCCGGCACAAGGCCCCAGGTCCGCCCATGCAAGCCCTCCTGTTCGACCGCTTCGGCGGCACCGACGTCCTGCGCTGGGACACCATCGCCGACCCGGTTCCCGGCCCTGGCCAGGTGCTCGTCCGTACGCAAGCCGTAGGCCTGAACTTCGCAGACGTGTATCGCCGCAACGGCACCTATCATCTCTCGGGCGCCGCGCCCTGGATCCTCGGCTACGAAGGGGCAGGTGTCGTCGTGTCGCCCGGGAGCCCCTATCCCCAAGGCAGCCGGGTCGGCTTCGCCGACATGCCGTTCGCCAACGCCGAACTGGTCGCCGTCGACGTGGACAAGCTGATTCCATTGCCGGACGACATTTCGGCAGAGACGGCCGCGGCCGTCCTGCTGCAGGGCCTCACCGCGCAATACCTGGTGACCGATAGCTCGAATCCCCAGCCGGGCCAGGTTGCACTGGTGCATGCCGCCGCCGGCGGCGTTGGCCTCCTGCTGGTGCAGATGCTGCGTGCCAAGGGCGTACTCGTGGTCGGTGTCGCCTCGTCCGACGCCAAGCGTGACGCCGCGCGGCGCGCGGGCGCCGACATGGTCATGGGCTACGAAGACCTCGTCGAGCGTGTACAGGACGCGACCGAGGGGGCGGGCGTGCACGTCACCTACGATTCCGTCGGGCGCACGTTAGGCGACAGCCTCGCCGCCACGCGCACGGGCGGTACCGTGGTCTTTTACGGCATGGCCGGCGGCGATCCGGACCCTGTCGATCCGCGCCTCCTGATGGACCGTTCGCTGACCCTCACCGGCGGCGACCTATGGAACGTGCTCGTCAACGCCGAGGTGCGCAGGCAGCGCGCCTCTGAACTGTTCGCTCTTATCCGCAAAGGCTCGCTGGTTCCGACGATCGCCGGCACGTTTCCCCTGCGCGATGGCGGCAAAGCACACGCGTTCCTGGAGAGCCGCGGAGCGATCGGCAAAGTCGTGATGCTCACTTGATAACCCAGCGCTGGACACCCCGCGTGTCGGCGTTGCTCCTGGGTGTGCACGCGGGCATCGCGATGTTCGTCACCGTGCGGACCCTGAGCTGGAGTTATGCGGCGGTGCTCGTCATCGCCGTGCTGGCGTTGTACCTCTGCTGGCGCCGCAGCATCCAGGCGGTGGAGCACAACAAGCCGCTGTGGTGGATCCTGTTCGGCGCCATCCTGTCGAAAACGACGGCACTGGCCCTGTTGTTCGCGGATTCGCTCCTGAATGCCGAAGGCACGCTGGTGATGGTCGATCCCAGCTTCTATTTCTGCACGGCGAGCCTGCTGATGATCGCGGCAGCGACGTACAACCCGACGGGACCGATGTTCCGCTGGACGACGGCAGCGGATACGCTGCTGGCCATCGCGCTGGCGGCGATGTTCTACGTGACCTTGCATCATGCCGTCGATCCATCTTCGCCGGCTGCTTCGGCCTCGTTCCTCATCCTGCTGTTCGACGGCCTCGATGCCTTCGTCGCCCTGTTCGCCACCATCCGCCTGCTCGGCACACGTCGCAAGGAACCGCTTGCTGTCGCTCACCGAGTCCTACCTGCCTGAACTGCTCCTTTCAATTCCGCTCCTGGTGCTCGGTGTGCTCGTCAGCCGCAGGAGTATCGGCTGGCTTCGCGGCTATCGGCCCTCACGCACTGCCATCTACCTGTCCGGCAGCGTCAGCCCGTTCGTGCTCTGCCTGGCCTTATGCGCTCTGGTGTTCTTCCTGTTGAAATCCCAGCCGGTGCTTGCCATGGTCATCCTCGCCGTGGCCTTGACCGTCTACGCGGCGCGCAACGCGATCGTGATCGGCTATCACCTGGCCGTGGAAGACGAGCTGCGCCTCTTAAGGCGCGGCCTCCAGTACACGGCCAACCATGACGAGCTGACTGGCCTGCAGAATCGTCGCGGCCTGTTCCTGGCGCTCAGGCGTGCGCTCGATCGCACCGACGATGAGAAGCCCTGCGTCAGCCTGGCGATGCTCGATGTGGATCGGTTCAAAGGCTTCAACGACGCCTATGGCCACCTCGCCGGCGATGCATGCCTTACCCTCGTCGCCCAGACCTTGCGTGCGGCGTTGACGGTCGTACCAGGCTCGGTCGTGGCGCGGTATGGCGGTGAGGAGTTCGTCGTCGTGTTGCCCGGCATCGATGCCAGCGAGGCGTTGGGCATCATTGAAACGGTTCGGCAGGATGTCTACACCCTAGGCATCGCCAACCGTCACGGCATCGACGGCCTGGTAACGATCAGTGCGGGCATCGCCACGCATTGCGCGCCGAACCCGGTGAGCGCGGAAACGTTGCTGAACCTCGCCGACGAGGCGGTGTACCGGGCGAAAGCGGCAGGGCGCAACCRTACGATGTGACAGCTATCGGCGAGTTCACACCGGTGAAGGCTGCTTTGACGGCACGTAGTGCATGTTAGGCGCCCGACCAAGCCGAGGTGTGCCATGGCCAAGAAAGCCCCGTCGGCGGCAAACGCTGCCGCTCAGAACAACACTGCAGGACTGCCGAAAGACCGACGTGGCCAAGGGGATGAACTCCACCAGACGGYCGGTGGCGAGCATGCACCGCTGACGACGAACCAGGGCCTGGTGATCGGAGACAACCAGAACTCGCTGAAAGCCAACGCCCGCGGTCCCACGCTGTTGGAAGATTTCATCCTTCGCGAGAAGATCACCCACTTCGACCATGAGCGCATTCCGGAGCGCATCGTGCACGCGCGCGGTTCGGCGGCGCACGGCTTCTTCGAGCTGACAGCCTCGCTGGCCGAGTACACCACCGCTCGTGTCCTTACCGAGGTCGGCGAGCGCACACCGTTGTTCACGCGGTTCTCCACGGTCGCCGGTGGCTCGGGCTCGGTGGACACCCCGCGCGACGTGCGTGGCTTCGCCGTGAAGCTCTACACGAAGGAGGGCAACTGGGACCTGGTTGGCAACAACATCCCGGTGTTCTTCATCCAGGACGCGATCAAGTTTCCCGACCTGATTCATGCCGTAAAGATGGAACCCGACCGCGGCTTCCCGCAGGCGGCGAGCGCGCACGACACGTTCTGGGATTTCATCTCCCTCACGCCCGAGTCGATGCACATGATCCAGTGGGCGATGTCCGATCGGACCATTCCGCGCTCGCTGCGCATGATGGAAGGCTTTGGCATCCATTCGTTCCGCCTGCTGAATGCGAAGGGCAAGTCCACCTTCGTCAAGTTCCACTGGCGGCCGAAGCTTGGCCTGCAATCGACGGTGTGGGACGAGGCAGTGAAACTCGCCGGCGCCGACCCGGACTTCCATCGTCGCGACCTGTTCGAGGCGATCCAGGCGGGCAACTTCCCCGAGTGGGAGCTCGGCGTGCAGCTTTTCACGGAGGCGCAGGCGGCGAAGTTCCCATTCGATCACCTCGACTCGACCAAGCTCATCCCCGAAGAACTCATCCCGCTGAAGATCATCGGCCGGATGGTGCTGGACCGCTGGCCGGACAACTTCTTCGCCGAGACCGAGCAGGTCGCGTTCTGTCCGTCGCACCTGGTGCCCGGCATCGACTTCAGCAACGACCCGCTGCTTCAGGGGCGCCTGTTCTCCTACCTCGACACGCAGTTATCGCGCCTGGGTTCGCCGAACTTCCACCAGTTGCCCATCAAYGCGCCGAAGTGCCCCTTCGCCAACCAGCAGCGCGACGGCCACATGCAAACGCAGGTACCCAAGGGACGCGTCGCCTATGAGCCGAGCTCGTTGCAGGCCGACTCGCCGCGCGAAGATCCCGCCCTCGGTTTCCGCAGCGCCGCCGTGCAGGAAGAAGGAACGCGAGAGCGCGTCCGTGCCGAAACCTTCGCCGATCACTACAGCCAGGCCCGTCTGTTCTTCACCAGCCAGACAGCGTTCGAGCAGGCGCATATCGCCTCGGCCTTCGTGTTCGAGCTGTCGAAGGTGGATGCGGTGCACGTGCGTGAAGCGATCGTCGGACACCTCCGTCATGTCGACGAAGATCTGGCCAGGCGCGTCGCGGCGGGACTGGCCATGTCGCCTTTACCGAAGGCGCCCAAAGCGGCCGCTCCCGTCGTGCCGATGAAGCCCTCTCCCGCCTTGCAGATCATCGGCAAGATGAAGGCGACCCTGCAGGGACGTGTCGTGGGTATCCTCATCAACGACGGCTCGGACGGCGTTGCGGTGGCGAAGCTGCGTAAAGCGATCGAAGGCGCGGGAGCCACCGTGAAGATCGTTGCGCCGAAGGTCGGCGGGGCGAAGCTGGCCGATGGCACGCTGCTCGTTGCCGACGGGCAGCTGGCTGGTACGCCGTCGATCAACTTCGATGCCGTGGCGGTGTTGCTGTCGGCCGACGGCGCCGCAGCCCTGACCAGGGAAGCCGCCGCGATCGACTTCGTTCGCGATGCCTTCGGGCACTTGAAAGCCCTGGCCCTGGACGATGGTGGACGCGCGCTCTTTGCCAAGGCGGGACTGGAAGCCGATGCGGGCGTGGTCAAGGCGTCGGACGCGGATGCGTTCGTCACGTTGGCGTCCACCCGGCAATTTTCGCGAGAGGCGAAGGTGCGTACGCTGGCGTGAATCGGCCCCTACGGGGTTGACCGCAGCACGGCCTGGCGCTAATGGTGTGATTCGTCCACGCCACGAGTTGCCCATGAACGCCAGGCCCTTCGCTACCTTAGCCATGACCCTGCTTGGTCTGTCGACCACCATGCCCTCGTCAGCCGCCGATGCTGACGACAAGGCCGTGCTCGCACCTGTTCAGGCATTCTTCGACGGCATGGCGAAGTACGACAGCGCTGCGATACGCGCCACCGTGCAGCCGGAAGGCAGCGTCGCCTTGTTGCGTAAAGGCAAGGTGGTGCGCATGACCCTGGGCGAATTCGCCGATCACATGAAGCCCGCGAAGGATCGCATCGAGGAGCGCATCTACGATCCGCTCGTCAGGGTCGATGGTGATATTGCGTTCGTGTGGGCGCCGTACGATTTTTTGGTCAACGGCCAGGTGAAACATTGCGGAACGGACGCGGTGAACCTCGTCCGTATCGACGGTCGCTGGCTGATCGCCGGTATTGCGGACAACAGCCGGGATACGTGTCCCGCCCGCTAGGGTAGGGTACTCAGGCGTCGCCGAAGGCCAGGTCGATCTCGTTGGAGATGGCCACCATGGCGGCGCCATACCCCGGTTGAGGCTCACTGCCGGGTGGTCCGAGCAGACGGCTGAGATGCGAAGCGGCGTCGGCGATACCGTCGTAGCCTTCAGGTGCGGCCAGGGATGCGATGCGACGCGCACGGAAGCGGCTTTCGTCGAGGTCGCCGGCCACCGCGGCCTCGTTCATGGCCACGGCGTCGAAGATGATGTCGMCCATGGTGAGGCTATCGGTTTCCTGGCGGCGCACGGCGTAAGTCCCTGATTCGACCCGGGGGAAGCATACAGCGGGCGGCACGGCGCGGGCGTCATCAAAACGTGAAACAGACCGCCCTTTGGCTAATTGCCGTAGATCTTGCCCAGCGCGGCCATCTTGCCTTTGATTACGTCCACATCGGCGTTCACCAGGTCCGACGGGCTCAGGTCGTGACCGAAGAAGCGCTTTAGGATCTCCTTCGGGGGCGCGTCGAAGCCGGAGGCCATCATCGCCTCGTAGCGCTTCTGGAAATCGCGTGGATCGCTTGTCGCCATGGCAAACATCTTCGTCGCCAACAGTCCGGCATACAGGTAATTGGCGAGGTAAAGAGGATCCTGGTACATCAGCCGTTTGCCGATCCAGGCATGTTTCAGTTCCGGATCGATGCCGGGCCAGATCTCGAAGCGGCCGGTGGTAGCCAGCGTGAGCGCGTCCAGGTCGGCCGCCTTGCGGATCTTGCCGGCGATCACCCCGTCGTAGATGGCTTCCTCGAGTTGGGCTTCTTCGGCGGAAGTGAAGATTTCGAAGGTCATCTCGTCCAGCTGGGCTTGCAGGTAGTACGCCCGCGTGGGCGCATCGGGCGCATGTTTGTAGAGATGCTCGTAGAACAGCATTTCGTTGAGAATGGCGATGGCCTCGTGCATCCAGCTGGGGCCGTGGTTGTAGAACGGCGAGACGCCGTGCGCATTCATCAACTCGCTATGCAGCGCGTGGCCACCTTCGTGCGCGACGACACTGGCGCCTTTCAGGTCCGACTGCCACTGGCCGAGAAAAAGGCCCGGTGGTACGCCGGGAGCAGCGATCGAGAACGCGTCGTTGACACGACTGCCGCTGGCGTCGCCGAGGTCTGTACGGTGCGCCGCCGGGTCCAGCAATGCCGTGAAACGCGCCACGTAATCGCGTCCCAGCGGCGCGAGCGCCGCCGGAACGATGCGACGAATCTGCGCATAGTCGAAGACCGGCACCGTGAAGCCGGATGGCGGCAGCGTCATGTCCCAGCTGTGCACGTCGGCGATCTTTGCCACACGGCTGATCTGGCTGGCCCGCAGTCGCTGGTAATCCATGAGCACAGAGGCGCGCTGCTCTACCGCGAGTGCCGTCGCGTCGACGTCGGCGCGTTCGAACTGGCGACCGAAGTAAACGGCCTCGGGCGCATCGGCGAAGTGCTGCAGGTGCGCGGTCTTGTCGTTGAGACGCACGATGCCGATCAGCAGGGAGGCGTAGGTTTCTGCGTTGAGGGCGTTGGCCGCCTGTTTCTGCTGCCATGCCTGTTGCCTCACGGCGCGATCCGGATCGGTGCCGAGGTGCTCCCCGTCCTTGCCCGCGTCGAAGTCGCCCGCGCTCGTGTGCACCGTGCCGTAGACGGTCGCCCGGCGCGTCTTCTGATAGGTGTTGCGCAGCGCCGTACTACCCTGGTCCGAGACCTCGTCCATGATCGTCTGTTGCTCGGGCGGGAGCTCGTGCGGCAGGCCGCGAAGGGCGCGATCCAGCACATAGGTGTAGTGCTTCAGCTCAGGCGTTTCCCGGACCGCCTGGTCGAACCCGGGCTTACCCAAGGCACGCAACGTGTTGCGAACCGTCATGACGAGGTTGCCCTCGTCGGTCTGCACCGCGCTGAGCGCGTCCGCGGCCGCGTGATCGTCGATATCGAGGGCGGTGAGCAGGTGCAGGTACGCGATATGCCGCTGGCCGCGGGCCAGCAACGCCTCCGCGCGGCGCAGATACGCAAGCAGGTCGCCGGGCGAAGGAGCGGCCAGGACGGGCAGGGCCGTCATGTCGGCTTCGAGGGCGACCCGATCGGTCGCTTCACCGGCGGGGGACGCGAAGTACGCCGTCGGATCGATGTGATACGTGTCGGCGACCGCAAGGCCGGCGACACAGAGGAGCAGGGTAACGAGCAGGCGAGGTGTGCGCATGGCCCAACGGTAGCAACCGCGACGGCAGGCTGCTTTACCGGGATTAACGTGCGTTGCCTGCGCTTAGCGGACGGCCTGCCGCCATGCCGTCGGCGTGGTGGCATGGACGGCACGGAACGAGCGCGAGAACTGCGTCGCGCCGGCGAAACCGCATTCCAGCGCGATATCCAGGAGAGGACGCCGTGTGGCGCGGAGCAACTCGGCAGCACGCTCCACCCGCAGGCGACGCACGTAATCGCCGATGGTGCATTCGTGAACGGTGCGGAAGGTGCGGGCCAGGTGAACAGGGTGACGTCCGGCGATGCCCGCGAGCTGGTCGAGCGTCATCTCGCGCGTCGGGTCGTCGTGCAGGAAGTCGCGTACGCGTCGAAGCCACGCGGGCTCGTTGTGCGTTCGCTGGTCCAGCCCACGCGCGGCCAGCGCCAGCGCTTCCATCGTCAGCCCCTGGGCGGATAGCCCCGCAAAGGCGTCGCCGAGCGCAAGCTGTTCGACGATGCGCCGTCCCAGCCCGAGCAGCTCCCTGGAGCGGCGAAGCAGTGGGCGTCCGTCGAGCCGCGCCGACTGGCCGGCGAGCAGCTCGGTGGTTTCGGTGTCGGGGGAGAAAATGACCTTGCGCGCGCCGTCGCGGCCAAAGCGCTGGGCGTGTGTCGCATGGGCTGGGCAGAACAGAAGGTCGCCCGGTTCGTGTTCGTTGATTTGCCCGAGGATGCGTTCTTCGTAGCCGCCGGCGATGACGAGACAGAACCAGGCTTCGTCGTGGGCGTGAGCGGCCATGTCGCCATGGGGGACGTAGTCGGACACGTGCAGCTCGGTAATGCCGCTCATCCAGTGCTCCTTGCATTGCTCAGTGCGGTACCAGCAGCCGGAAGAGCCCGGCGACACAGGCTACCGCGGCGACGCCTCCCAGATAAAGCGCCACGAACCAGGCGGCCTGGCGCAGGCGTGGATGCTTCGCCATCAGTGATAGCCCTCGTCGCCGTGCCGCACCTTTCCGCGAAAAACCCAGTAAGCAAGGACGGTATACGAAAGGATGATCGGAATGACGATGGCGGCACCGACCAGCGTGAACACCTGGCTGGAACGCGGCGCGGACGCTTCCCAGATGCTCAGCGATGGCGGAATGATGTTAGGGAAGATGCTGATCAGCAGTCCGCTGTAGCCAAGGAACACGATGGCAAGGGTGAGCAGGAAGGGCGCCCGGTCTGCGCCGCGCCGCACGCTCGTCAGGATGCCGATGACGCAGGCGAGCACCAGGACGGGCACCGGCAGGAAGAAAAGCAGGTTGGGCATGGTCAGCCACCGGGCGGCCACACCGGGCTGGCCCAGCAGGGTCCAGATGCTGACGATGCCGACGGCAGCGGCCAGGCACAGTGTCAGCGGACGCATCAGCACCGCCATGCGACGTTGCAGTTCACCCTCGGTCTTCATCAACAGCCAGCCACAACCCAGCGTGGCATAGGTCAGTAGCAGGCCGATGCCGGTGAACAGGTTGAAGGGTGAGAACCAGTCGAAGGGACCGCCGACGAACTTGCCGTCGCGCACGTCGATACCCTGCAGCAGGCTGCCCAGGATCACACCCTGGGCGAACGTCGCCACGCCCGAGCCAGCGATGAAGGCGAGATCCCACAGGTGCTGCGTGCGCCGGGCCTTCGCCCTGATTTCGAAGGCCACGCCGCGGAAGATCAATCCGCACAGCATGGCGATGATCGGCAGGTAGGTGGCCGGAAGAAGCACCGAGTAGGCCACGGGAAACACGGCGTAGAGGCAGGCGCCACCCAGCACCATCCAGGTTTCGTTGCCGTCCCACACCGGGGCGACGGTGTTGAGCATCACTTCGCGCTCGCCTTCGCGATCGAAGAACGGAAAGATCRGGCCGATGCCAAGGTCGAACCCATCGAGCATGACGTAGAGGAACACGCCGAAGCCGATGATGGCCGCCCAGATCACGGGCAAGTCGATATGCATGGCGTGGTTACTCGTCGATGGGATCGGTGGGGCGGGAAAGCGGACGATGGTCGAAGCGATYGCGACCCAGGCCGGTGTCGCCCGAAGAGCCTTCGGCTTCGTCGCGCGGTAGGTCGGGACCCTTCGCCATCAGCTTGAGCATGTAGTAAATGCCCGTGCCGAAGACCAGGAAGTACACCATGATGAAAATCATCAGCGAGGTGCCGACCTGGTCCACCGTCAACGAGGTCGATACCGCGTCGCGGGTGCGCATCACGCCGTAGACCACCCAGGGCTGGCGACCGGCTTCGGTCGTGATCCAGCCTGCGAGCAGGGCGATCAAGCCGCTCGGACCCATGAGCAGGACGAAGCGCTGGAACCAGCGTGCTTCGTAGAGTCGTGCGTTACGCCGCAGCAGCAGGCCAAGCAGGGYGAGCAACAGCATCAGCAAGCCCATGCCGACCATGATGCGGAAGCTCCAGAAAACGATGGTCGAGTTGGGCCGGTCTTCGCGCGGGAACGACTTCAGCCCCTGGATCTCGCCGTTCCAGCTATGCGTGAGGATCAGGCTGCCCAGGTGGGGCACCTTGATGGCGAAATGCGTCGTCTCGTTCTCCATGTCGGGCCAGCCGACCAGGTTGAGCGAGGTGCCGCCGTGTTCGGTTTCCCAAAGGCCTTCGATGGCGCAACAGGTGCCACGCCGCGCAGGCGCCGACGAGCATCGCGGCCACGATGAAGGCGGCCAATGCCATGTGCACGAGGCGGTACGGGAACGAGGGGTTGAAGACGATCTTCAGCCAGTCGACCGGCACGATCCGGCCGCCGATCACCTCATAACCCTGCGGCGTCTGCATCCAGCTGTTGGACGACAGGATCCAGAAGGTGGAGATGAGCGTGCCGGTAGCCACCATGAGCGTGGCGAAGAAATGGGCTTTCGGGCCGACCCGGGTCCAGCCGAACAGCATGATGCCGAGGAAGCCGGCTTCGAGAAAGAATGCCGTCATCACCTCGAAGGCGAGCAGGGGGCCGGTGACCGAACCGGCGAACGCGGAAAAACCGGACCAGTTGGTACCGAATTCGTAGCTCATCACCACGCCCGAAACCACGCCCATGCCGAAGCCCACGGCGAAGATCTTCGACCAGAAGAAAAACAGCTCCTTGTAGACCACCTTGCCGGTCTTCAGCCACAGCCCCTCCAGCACCGCGAGGAAGCTGGCCAGGCCGATGCTGATCGCCGGGAACATGATGTGGAAGGACACGGTGAAGGCGAACTGCCACCGGGCAAGAAGAAGCGCCGTGTCGGATACGTTCACGCGAAGGTCCGTGCATGGGGGGCTGGCCACCAGTATCCCAAGCCGCATGCCCCCATGGATTGTGCAAATCAGGCACGCCGGCGCGGCTTATCGTCACGCCGATTCGGCAGCCTCACTAAAGCTTGAGGTTTCGGAGCCGATGATCCTGCGACCTTGCACAAGGAAACACCGTGAAGCCTCGCCTCCTGCCGCTCGTCTGCTGCCTTGTCC
>NZ_JBFUJE010000116.1:0-10147 GCF_056401535.1 Luteibacter sp. P4_E6
GCATCGAGCATGTCATCAGCCTGGGACTCATCGTTGCCTGCACATGGTTCATCGTCCGCTGTATCGGCGCACTCGATGCCACGGTGTCGCGCTTCAATCCACTCGACCTGGAAGACAACCTCCGCGCGCGTCGTGTGCAGACGCAGGCGCGCGTGCTCAGCCGCACGGGCAGCGTCGTCGCCATCGTATTGGGCGCCGGTGTGGCCCTGATGACGTTTCCCGTCGTGCGCCAATTCGGCGCCACGCTTCTGGCATCGGCGGGCGTTGCCGGCCTCGCCGTGGGCCTTGCGGCCAAGCCCGTGCTGGGCAACCTCATTGCAGGGCTGCAGATCGCGCTGACCCAGCCGATCCGACTCGACGACGTGGTGGTGGTCGAAGGCGAGTGGGGCAAGATCGAAGAGATCACCAGCACGTATGTCGTCATACGTATCTGGGACGAACGCCGCCTTGTCGTGCCGCTGCAGTACTTCATCGAGAATCCCTTCCAGAACTGGACACGTACCAGCTCGCAGGTGCTCGGCTCGGCCATGCTGTGGTTTGACTACGGCCTGCCGCTGGATCCGCTGCGTGGCGAGCTCGAGCGTCTTTGCAAGCAGGCACCGGAATGGGATGGCCGTGTCTGCGTGCTGCAGGTGGTCGACACCAATGACAAGGCGATGCAGCTGCGGGCACTGGTCAGTTCTTCGAGTTCGAGCAAGTCGTGGGATCTGCGCTGCAAGGTGCGCGAAGGGCTTATCGCCTTCGTGCAGCGCGAGTACGAAGGCTTCCTGCCGAGACTGCGCGGCGAGCTGGGAAGCGAAGCGATACGTCGACCCGAACATGTGGGAGCCGCTTCAGCGGCGATGGGTGCTCGCCGATAGGCTGAGATGGGTGCTTGCCGCAACCGGCCCGCTGCCGCAGGATCGCCGATGAATCGGCTCCTAAAGGGATAGATAGCGCGGGCCTGGGGCGGGCACAAAAAAAAGGCCCGGCGTTAGCCGGGCCTTTTTTTGCTAGCGTCGAACGCTATCTCAACGAATCAACCGCGCGACGACTTCTTGCGATCGCCTTCGGTGAGGTGCTTCTTGCGCATGCGGATTTCCTTCGGCGTAACTTCGACCAGCTCGTCGTCGTCGATGAAGTCCAGGGCCTGCTCCAGCGTGAACTTGAGCGCCGGGGTGAGCTGGATCGCATCGTCCTTACCGGAGGCACGCATGTTGGTCAGCGGCTTCGGCTTGATGGCGTTGACGGTGAGGTCGTTGTCCTTCGCATGAATGCCGATGAGCTGGCCTTCATACACGGCATCGCCTTCGGCGGCGAACAGCTTGCCGCGTTCCTGGAGGGGTCCGAGCGAGTAGGCCGGGGTGTTGCCGCCGGCGTTCGCGATCATGACGCCGTTCTGGCGCTTGGCGATCGGGGCCGGGGTGTACGGACCGTAATGCTTGAACACGTGGAACAGCAGGCCGGAACCCTGGGTCAGGGTCTTGAACTGGTTCTGGAAGCCGATCAGGCCGCGGGCCGRGATCTCGTACTCGAGACGCACGCGACCGTTACCGTCCGACACCATGTTCTTCAGGTCACCCTTGCGGATGCCCAGGCGCTCCATGACGCCACCCTGATGGATCTCTTCGATGTCGATCACCAGTTCCTCGATCGGCTCCATCTTCTGGCCGTCGATTTCCTTCAGGATGACTTCCGGGCGCGACACGGCCAGCTCGTAGCCTTCGCGACGCATGTTCTCGATCAGCACCGAGAGATGCAGTTCGCCGCGGCCCGACACCAGGAACTTGTCCGCATCGGAGCCGTCTTCGACGCGAAGGGCGACGTTGTGCACCTTCTCGCGGTCCAGACGCTCGCGCAGCTGGCGGCTGGTGAGGAACTTGCCGCCCGAAAGATCCTTGCTGCCGACGAACGGCGAGTTGTTGACCTGGAAGGTCATGCTGATCATCGGCTCGTCGACGCTCAGCGCCGGCAGGGCTTCCGGCGTATCCGGCGCGGTCAGCGTGTCCGAAATGGTCAGGTCGGCGATGCCCGAGATGGCGACGATGTCAYCGGCTTCGGCGCTGTCCTGCTCGATGCGCTCGAGGCCGAGGAAGCCGAGCACCTGGGCGATCTTGCCCTGGCGCTTCTTGCCCTCGCGGTCGATCACGGCGACCTGCATGCCCTTCTTCAGCGTACCGCGCTGCACGCGGCCGATGCCGATGACGCCGACGAAGTTGTTGTAGTCCAGCTGGCTGATGCGCATCTGGAAGGGGCCGTCCGGATCGACGTCCGGCTTCGGCGCATGCTGCATGATCGCTTCGTAAAGCGGGGTCATGTCGCCTTCGCGGGCGTTCTCGTCGAGCGAGGCATAGCCGTTCAGCGCCGAGGCGTAGACGATCGGGAAGTCCATCTGCTCGTCGGTGGCGCCGAGCTTGGCGAAGAGGTCCCAAACCTGCTCGACAACCCACTCCGTACGCGCGGCGGGGCGGTCGACCTTGTTGACGACGACGATCGGCTTGAAGCCCATCGCGAACGCCTTCTGGGTGACGAAGCGCGTCTGCGGCATCGGGCCGTCCATCGCGTCGACCAGGATCAGCACGGTGTCGACCATGGACAGCACGCGCTCGACTTCGCCACCGAAGTCAGCATGTCCCGGGGTGTCGACGATGTTGATGCGGTTCTTCGCACCCGTCTTCTTGTCTTCCCAGGTAATGGCCGTGTTCTTGGCCAGGATCGTGATGCCACGCTCCTTTTCCTGGTCGTTCGAATCCATGACGCGCTCGGCCAGTACGGTGCGCTCGTTGAGCGTGCCGGACTGCTTCAGAAGCTGGTCGACGAGGGTGGTCTTGCCATGGTCGACGTGAGCGACGATGGCGATATTGCGCAGGAATTCGATCGACATGCGGTATGCGCCGGCATAAAGCCGGATCGCCTCTTTGGTTTGGGAAGCCGCCGATTATAAAGGAAAAGAACGACTTTCGCATGACCGGGCGGGGCCCGCCTTCATCGGCCCCCGCCCGGTACCCCTTTTCAGGGTGCGACCGGCTCGTCGCGGCAGCTCTGGGGCAGGTATTTTGGATCGATGCCGTCGCCGGAGCAGGTCCAGGTGATGACTTTGCCATCCACCTTCGGCGTCAGGATCAGCTGGCCGGAATCCAGCTTCTGGTCCGTCTTGTGGGGCGGGGTGGCGTCCAGGGTGACCACGATCTCGCCGCCCTGGCCGACTTCGACGGAACCGGCGTAGTCGTTGCCGAGCGTTTCTGGCTTGCCCAGGCCGGCGGCTGCGTTGTTCGCCGGGAACTTGCTCGTGGACAGGCGGCGCTCGGCCACGGCCAGCTTGACCGGATAGGCCGCCGTCAGGGCGCCCGACACCTGGCTGCGCAGCATGTACTGCTGGTACTGGGGGACGGCGATGGCGGCGAGGATCCCTGCCGTGGCGATGGCACCGGCCGAGCCGACCTGGCCAACCAGCTCCGCCGGGGTCTGCTCGTAGGTGAACGAAATGGACAAGGTGTCGGTGTCCGCTTCGATCGCCGCGCCGACGACACCCTTCTCGGGCAGGCCGAGGGTATGTGCGGCCGGCAGGCTCGCGATATCCAGGTCGGTCCCGGCCATCCCGCCCATCATCTGCAGGATCTCGATATAGGTGTAGTAAGCATCGCGCTGGGCGTCGCGGCTGTTCGCCGTGTAGCCCATCAGCACGTGCGAGCCCGGATAGGCGCGCCCGCGGAACCACTCGTCCAGCGAGGTATCCGGCTTGGCGGCGGCGCGGTCGGCCAGGGCCTGAGGCACCTTGGCCAAAATGACCCAGTCGCCTTCCTCCACCCAGTAAAGGCGGCTGCCGAAGCGCTGCATCAGGTTCATGAAGGGCACCAGGGCCTGCTGCTCGGGATGGTCGGCCTCCGGCTCATAAGGCGCCCCCGGCATGAACAGCCACTGCACCCTGGCGTCGTCGACGGTCATCTCGCCGCTGCGCCAGCGACCCGCCTTGGTCATCTCGTCGATGCGCGCGTGCCAGGCCTTGAGGTCGCGAGCGCGGATGGCGAAGAACTGTCCGGCGTCATCGGCGAAGACGATGGACTCCGGCCCCATCCACTTCGTGTAATCGGCGATGTCGAAGCCGTATTTCGTCCGCATTTTTGCCAGGCCGTCGCGGATGGTCTTCGCGCGATCGGCACCGAAGTCGAGACTGAGGTTGTCCTCGAACGCCTTGTAGCCGTCGGCGTTGGGCAGCGCGAAGGTCATTGCCCAGCGCGGCTCGCCCACGCTCTTCACCGTAGGCGCGAACGAGCGCGGCGCGGCATATTGAAGGACGCGCGCCTGAGGGGCGTGCACCACCATGCGGAACTGGCCCCGGCCGTCCACCGTGCCGCTGCCGAAAGCGACTGCGTCGGCCTTGGAAGCAAAGTCCGTGGGCAGCTTGCCCAGTGGCGATTCGCCTGCCTGGTTCGCCGCAACGGCGCCGATGCCGCGGATGGTCGCCCAGCCGTAAAGGCCTTCGCCCGACGTGTCGATGCGGGCTTCGAGGGCGCCGAGCGTGGCCGGCGCAGTGGTCAGTGAGGACTTGGCGAAGGTATCGGTCAACTCGTCGATCGTGTGCTCGTCGCTGGGCTGCTGCAGCGACTGGGTGACCCACAGGCGATGCTCGGCCACGACGTAGCGAACGCTCCCGCCGGAGGCAAGCTTGCCGTTGCCCTTCGCATCGAGTGGCGCGGCCAGCAGCGGCGCATTGAGAGAGGCGAGGCGCGCGTTGAACGCGTCGACCGAATCGAACGAGAAGCTGCCGGTGACGACGATCCGCGAGGTCGGCGACGGAATGCCCAGCGGATCGATAAGGGCGATCTCGAGCGGCGAACGGAGATCACCGAGCACGAGGCTGAGTGCCGGTCCGATTTTCGCATCGGCCAGGATCTTGTCCTTCGCGATCGTCTCGCGCAGTTTCGCCACGGCGTCGAGGTTTGCCTTCACGGAGAGGGCGGCATCGAGCGGGCGGCCGTTCGGCACGCCTCCGATCACGTTCCATGGGGACGGGAGGCGCAGATAGGCAACCGTCTGCGCAGGAAGGTGCTGGCGCAACCAGGCGGGGGCGGCAATAGCAGTCTGGGCGGCGGCGACCGCCTTGGGATCGGCGGCGGGCGCGTCTTCTTTCTTGTGGCAGGCGGCGAGTCCGAGTGCCGCGGTGATCGCGGCGGACAGCAGGACGGTACGACGGGCAATCATTGCTCTGTATCCCCTTGGGTTCTTCCGGCTCCTGCCGGGACTTGGAGGATAGCAGCGGCCGACAGCTCGTTGCGTGACCCACCACGGCCCTACGCCCCCCCACTGTGGGAGCCGCTTCAGCGGCGATAGCCTTCCGACAAAACGACGGGCCCCCAAACATGCTGCACCCGTCAAAACCATCAGCTACGCTCCGCACATCTGCCGTTGGCGACGGCATATCCAAGGACAGGAGTGGGGACCGTCAACACATCAAACGGAAAACGAAACACGTTGCCGTGGTTCCTGGCGCTGTGCTTGCTGAGCCTGGCCGTGCTATTCCGGCTGGCAGGGCAGGCCATAGCAGACCCGGCTCGCAGTGCCTCGACCCCGGCCGTCGATTCGCACCACGGTAGCGGCGAAGCGACCAGGCCAATAGCGTCGGCGCGACGGCAAACCGCCCCTCCGGCGGCTCGCGGTCATGGGGTTTCCGGACACCTCAATCCGGACGGTTATCTTCTTCCCAGCGACGACTTCTCCGCCATCGAACGTCGTCTGGCAGACCGCGTGACGTACGACGAGCGGGCGTTGTTCGTCATGTATCACGCCGCGGGAGTGTGCAGCACTCCGGTCAAGCCAGATTGGCGTAAGACGGCCAGGAGTGAATCCGGTCGTACCTTCTCGGCGTGGAAGGAGTCGTTCTGTCATGGAATCACGACCCACGACGAGTCACTGGCCTACGCTGCGATGACTCTCGAGTCATTTCAGAAACGTCACGAAGACTGGAACGACAAGAGCGACGAAGATGGGAACCATCTCATCTTCGAGGCCGTTCTGGATTCGGATTCGCCTGAAGACAGCGCCCTTGCGGCGGATATGGTCGACGTGCCCGGTCTCGATAAGTGGGCCCTGGGTCTGCAGGATGTCGAGGGCACGACGCACGTGGCGAGATTACCGCGCTACCAGCAGGTAGCGCTGCAGGGCATCCAGTGTTCAGAACTTGGCGGATGCGGTCCGAACGACCTCATGACCCTGTGGCTCTGCGTGAGAACCCCGGCGTTGGGCTGCCAGGCGGGTGCGAACCTCGACGACCTGTGGGCCAATGAATTCGCCCCCGACGAGATCGCGATCATCGCCCGCATCCAGCAACGCATTCTCGACGAGCGCTCGCGACGTATCGGCGCGAGCGCGAATACGGCCCCGAGGGACGCTCCCCAATGATCGCGGAAGGGTGTACCGCCACGCCAAGGCCTCTGGCCATCGGCATCTTCATCTTGGCGATGGTCACCGTGATCGGTGCACTCGCTTCACGGCATCCCGTGTCCAGCGTGCCGTCGATGCAGGTCGCGCACGCAACCTACCTGCGTCCGGGCGATTCCTTTGCCGATGTATTCGCGCGGCTTGCTTCGCGTGTCGACGAGGATCCCGGAGCGCTCCATGCGATCCGTCATGCGTCGCTGGCCTGCTCGGGCGAGGTCTCCGGCGATTGGATGCGCCGCCGGACGGTATCCACCAGCGAGAAGGCCTTCCGACGCTGGCAGTTCGCCTATTGCCAGGGCCGGTCACAGCAAGGCTGGGCCAAGGCCTACGAAACGGGCGAATGGGTCGACGTTCGCCGGCGGCATCCATCGTGGGCGCATACCACGGCAGACGCGCCGGGCTACCCGCCCGACCTTTACGCGCGGATGCTCAGCGATGCGCCGCCGCCCGACCTGCGCATGGTGCAGATGGTCCTGGCCCAGGACAGGGGGCGTCATGCGCCTTGGCGCTTCGGGAGCGATGTCGTCGAGCACGCCACGCACCCGGAGCGACTCTATCGGTACCAGCGCATGGCGCTGCGTCTGCTGGAATGCGATGTCGTCGGTGGATGTGGGCGCAATGGTGTGCTCACATTCGAACTGTGTCGTGAAGAAGGCGATTGCGCGAATGGATTGTCGATACGCGATATCGTCATGAAGCGCTATGCGCCGGATGAGGTCGCGATTATCGACGCGCTTCATGGGCGGATGGTGGAAGAACGTGGGTATTTTGCTCGGTCGCATGGTGAGGGTCGCCGCTGAAGCGGGTCCTGCAGAAGCGCACACATCTCATTAAGGGGGAAACATGGGTAGCGGGGGAACAGGGAAGGTGCGGCGCCTGGCGTTGATTTGCGTCGGCGTGGCCGTGGTCGCGATGGGTGTGGGTACGGTTCGCGCGAGATCAGCGCCGCTTCCGCTCGAGCGTCCGGGCGACACATTCGAGACCTTGCATGCGCGCTTCGATGCCCGCGCCGCGGAAGATCCGGATGCGCTTCATATGCTTGTGCAGGCAGCCATGTTGTGCAGGGAATACGACCCGAACTGGAAGTCGGAGCCTTATATAACGAATTCGTTCCGTGTCTTCGGCACCTGGCAGGATCGCTTCTGCGGTGGCGTGAACCGCGGCGGCGACTACGCCCGTTACAAGGCGCTTGGCGGGACCACCCCGTGGAATTCTCCCGTGGAGAAGCCGCTCACGCTGGACGAGGCTGTGGAGGTGGCACTGACCAGCAACTCGCCAACGCGCCTCGAATCCGCCGCCTACACGATAGAAAACGCCCCGCACCGATGGGACCTTGGCGCGAATTTCGTGCGTTACACAGCGACCATTCCCAACCTCGGTCAGCTACAAGGGATGGCCGTCCGTAGCATTGCCTGTCGGTACTCCGGCACATGCGACGCCGGTGGCATGGACACCATGTGGATGTGCGCGCGCGATCGAATGTGCAGGCCCGCGCTTACTGTCTTCGGCCTGTGGGCAACGCAACATTCGAGGGGCGAAATGGCGGCGGTACGTTCGATGTTGCAGCAGTTGATGCAGGAGCGCGAGCGCCGCGGCGTCGATCGGTAGACTTCGTGCGATCGTCCAGCACTGGCTTGCCATCGGACGGGCATTCACGCAAGGTCGGGCCATGCAAGTAAACGACACCTTCGGCGACGTCCGCGTCACCACGCATCGCGACGGCGACGATCTTCTCAGCGCCGGTCTGGGCTTGCGCGGTCTGGCGGGTACCGCGACACGCTTTGCGCACCCTGCGTCACCGACACCGGCCGAGCTGCGTCAACGCGCGATCCAGTCGAGCTGGAAGGGCATCGCCGATCTCGGTCCGCTGGGTGGTTTCGGCACGCTCTACGGCGGCGTCCCGAACGTCCCCGGCCGCGAGTTCACCACGTTCGCCAGCCTGCCTGGCGCACGCGCGCCGCACCGGGTGCTGGCCCAGGTACCGGATGACTTCGACCGCAAGAAGCGCTGTCTGGTGGTTACCGCATCGTCGGGTTCCCGCGGGATATATGGGTCCATCGCCCTGGCCGGTGGCTGGGGCCTCCCGCGTGGATGTGCCGTGGCCTATACGGACAAGGGCACCGGCGCGGGGTACTTCGATGCCTCCGATGAGACCGGCGTAGCGCTCGACGGCACGCGTGCCAGGGCAGGGTCCGTGCCACTTGAGTTCGAACCGAAGGGCCTGCCGGCCGACGCCGGCATCGCCGCCAAGCACGCGCACTCCGGCGACCATCCCGAGGCCGATTGGGGTCGCCACGTACTGCAAGCTGCGCGCTTCGGCCTGGCCATGCTCGATCGCGCCTTCCCCGACGACGCCCCGTTCACGGCACAGAACACGACGATCATCGCCACCGGTCTGTCGAACGGCGGCGGTGCCGTGCTGCGCGCGGCTGGCGACGACAGGGACGGCATCCTCGACGCCGTAGTCGCGCTCGAACCCAACATCTATGCGCGCGGCAGCGGCCGCTCGTTCTACGACTACGCCACGGAGGCGGCGCTGCTGTTGCCGGCTGCGCTGGCGGCACGCGAATTCGACGGCGTGCCCTTTGCGCGCGTTGGGGCGGCGTCCCCGACCGCCTGGGCGCTGCGTTGTGCGTCGCTGCGCGCCCACGGGAGGCTCTCCGCGGTCATGCCGGGGGCGCAGRCGGCCGAGGCCATGGACCTCCTGAGGGCCGGTGGCTGGCGGGACGACGTCCTGGCCACGGCGGCGTCCTCGACCGCGCTGGACCTATGGCGCGCCGTGACGGTCGCTTATGCCTCGGCGTACCTGAGACGCGATGCCGCCCACATGCCGTGCGGGTTCTCGTATCGCGCGCTTCCGGCCAGCGGCCTGGCAGGTTCCTCCGATGCGATGGTCCGCGCGGCCTGGTGGGCGGATGGCTCCGGCGTGCCGCCCGGTGCAGGCGTGATCCTCGCCGGGGGTACGGACCTCTCGCTCGATCCCACCTTGCCCGGCGTGCTGTGCCTGCGCGATCTTCAGACCGGCCACGGCGGCGAGGCCGGGCAACTGCGTGCCGCCGTGGACGCCACCGCGGCGGACCTGCCGCGGGACGACCTTCCGATCCTGATCGTCCACGGCGCACAGGACGGCCTGATCCCGGTGGCCTTCAGCTCGGAGCCATACGTGAAATGGCTGCGCGACGCCGGCCGCACGCCGGTGTTCTGGAAGGTCCCCTACGCCCAGCACTTCGACGCCTTCCTGGCCTTCCCGGATTTCGGCGACCGGCATGCCCCGTTGCTCCCCTTCGGCTACGCGGCGCTGGACCGCGCCTGGTCCCACGTCAGTGAGGGCAGGGCGCTGCCCGAGGACGCCGCCGTGCGCGACACCCGCCCCCGTGGCGCCGGCCCGCTGACCGCCGAAACGCTGGCTCTGCCGCAAAACTGAGCCGCCATCACGTTTTCTCGCTTGAACTCTGGGGAATAGGGCGCCATCTTTGGTGGCCTTGCAGCCCCCCGGAGCCGGTCGCACGAAGCGACTGGACCGATTTTCAACGAGTTACAGGAATTGCGATGACCATCAACGTCACCATGAAGACCAACAAGGGCGATATCCACCTGCGCCTGCACGACGACAAGACCCCGATGACGGTGGCCAACTTCGTGAACCTGGCCAAGCGCGGCTACTACGACGGCAAGACCTTCCACCGCGTGATCCCCGACTTCATGATCCAGGGCGGCTGCCCCGAGGGTT
>NZ_JBFUJE010000117.1:0-10140 GCF_056401535.1 Luteibacter sp. P4_E6
CATCGATGCCGCCCTGCAGTCGGTCTCCGACCTGCGCTCCACCCTCGGCGCGGTGCAGAACCGCTTCGATTCGACCATCTCCAACCTGCAGAACATCTCGCAGAACCTGACCTCGTCGAAGTCGGCCATCACCGACGCCGACTTCGCCCAGGAAACGGCGAACATGTCCTCGGCTCAGATCCTGCAGCAGGCCGGCGTCTCGGTCCTCGCCCAGGCCAACCAGAGCCAGCAGATCGTCACCAAGCTGCTCCAGTAATAGCTTTGGCAGGGTAATTGCTTAGTTGTCTGCGGCTGGTCCTCGCAAGGGGGCCAGCCGTCGACAAATTGGCGCCCAGGGCAGTGAGGCGTCCCCCAGGAGAGCTTCATGGCCACTACACCCGTCACACTCGGCTCCAGCTCCATCGACGTCGCGTCCATCGTCAGCAACCTCGTTGCTAACAAGCGCGCAGCGACGGACAAGGCGCTGGCCGCACAGGCCACCGACAACACCACCCAGGTTTCCGCGATCGGCAACTTCACGTCATCACTGACGAGCTTGCAGGCCGCGATCAAGGCGCTCACCGACGGTTCCGCGTTCACCACGCAGAAGACCTCGGTCGGCGACTCCACCATCATCGGCGCGAGCGCCGACGCTACGGCCCAGCCGAACGACTACAACATCGTCGTCAGCCAGCTGGCCACCGTGCAGAAGACGACATCCGCAGGCTTTACCGACGCGACCTCCGCCGCCGGTACGGGTACCCTGTCGATCTCCATCGGCGGCAAGTCGATGAACCTCAATGTCACGTCCGGCGCGAATTCGCTGCAGAACATTCGCGATGCGATCAACAAGTCCTCGGACAATCCCGGCGTCACAGCCAGCATCGTTACCGGTACGGACGGCGCCCATCTCGTCCTGACCTCCACCGCGACCGGTGCGGCGAATGCCTTTACGGTTTCCACCAGCGGCGGCGATGGCAACCTGTCGAAGCTGGATTTCGATCCGACGACGGATACGGCGACGACCAAGGCGCAGGACGCGCAGTTCACGATCGACGGTACGCCCGCCACCAGCACGACCAATTCGGTCACGGGCGCTATCGACGGTGTGACCCTCAGCCTGTCGAAGGTCGGCTCCAGCTCGCTGACCATCGCCAACGATCCGTCGGCGGTTTCCGGAGCGCTGCAGAGTCTGGTCACCTCGTACAACGCCTTCGTTTCCACCTATCAGTCCCTGACCAAGTACGACTCGACCACCAACGAGGTCGGTGCGCTCATCGGCGACGCCACGGTGACCTCGCTCAAAAGCCAGGTGACCAGCCTGATCGGATCCCAACTGGCGAGCAATGCGCCGGGTCCGACCTCGCTCAGCAACCTCGGCGTGTCGTTCCAGGTGGACGGTACGCTCGCTTTCGACCCGACCAAGCTGACGGCGGCGCTCGCGTCCGATCCCAAGGCCACGCAGAACCTGCTCAGTGGCGCGAACGGCATCGCGCCGAAGCTCGACGCCATGATCACCAGCTGGACCTCGTCCAGCGGCATCCTGACCGAGCGCACGGCCAATCTGAACCAGAAAGCCAAGGACATTGCGCAGCAGCAGAGTGACTATGACGTCACCATGCAGGACTACACGACGCGCCTGACCACGCAGTACACCGCGCTCGACACCATGATGACCAAGCTGAGCAGCACGAGCAGCTTCCTCCAGCAGCAGTTCGACGCGCTGTCCACGTCGAAGAACTGACCGGAAACCCCAGGACACACATATGGCACTCGGATATTCCCAAGGCGCTGGCGCCTATCAGCAGGTCCGTACCGGCGGCGGCGTCGAAACCGCCGATCCGCACGGCCTTGTGACCATGCTCATGGACGGTGCACTCGAGCGCATTCGTTTTGCACGCGGTTGCACCGTCAACGGCAACGTTGCTGGCAAGGGCGAGGCGATCTCCAAAGCCATCGAAATCGTCGGTGCCCTGCAGGGCGGCCTGAACCACAACGTCGAAACACCCCTGGTCGACCAGTTGGACAGCCTCTACGACTACATGAGTCGCCGGCTGCTTCACGCCAACGTGCATAGCGACATCACCGCCCTGGACGAAGTCAGCACCCTGCTTGGCCAGATCCGCGACAGCTGGGTAGCCATTCCGGTCGAAGCGCGCCAGGTGGCCGGGGCCGGCGCGTGAACGACACCGTCTGGTGCGATCTCGACCGCGTACTTAGCCTCACCGAGTCGATGCACGCGGCAGCGAGCGAAGGGCAGTGGGACGAGCTGGCCACCCTGGAAGCCGAGCGTGAGCCGGTCATCCGCAGCGGCAGCATGCGCGACACCCCCGAATCCATCGAATCGCTCAAGGCGATCATGCTGACCGACGGTCTGATCAAGGACCTGGTGTCCGCCGCCCGCGACGAGGCGGCTGCGGCGTGGGATGCCTCCCGACGCGTGCGCCGGGCCGTCGCCGCGTATAGTTCGTTCTGACCGACATTCCTCTGGCAGGGGGCGCCAAGCATGAGTGACGAAGGCTGGCTGGCATTTTCCGAACGCGTCGCCTGGGACGGGCGCTTCCACGCGACCTGCGAGGCAGGCCCGCGGCCCGAGGCCGCGGCGCTGGCCCTGATCAATGACCGTAATGCCAGTGTCCTCGTCGCGGTGTCTGCCTTGATGGACCGGCGCAGCGAGGCCAGCGAAGACGACAGCCCGCTGACCCAGGAAGTGGCCCGTCTCGACGCCAAGCTCAACGTACTGATGGAAATCGTCAACCGGTTGCTCCTGCCACAAACCGGTTTGCCGTCGCGCATCGCCCTTCGCTTCAACGCCTCCGGGGCTGTCCTGCCCTGGGATGGCCTGCCGCCCGTCGGCCAGCCTGTGCTGCTGAAGATCCACTTCGACGCCTGCCGGGCGCTGCCGCTGGAGTTGCCGGGCGTCCGCCTCGCGGGGCCCACGGATGGCAAGGGCTTCCTCGGCTTCGAGGGGCTTACCGAGCCCGTCCGTGACGGCATCGAGCGGCTGGTTTTTCGCCAGCACCGGCGTCAGGTGGCTGAGGCCCGGGCGCATTCCCGTCCGCAAGAACCCTCGGAAGGGTGAGGTGACATTTTGCGTCACGTGACGTTTGAACGTCGCGTGGCACCCTGCGTCACATTCGTGACGCGTGTCGTCAGCCTTGACGCGGTGCGGCCTCTTCACATGCCCTTGACCTGCCGAAAAGGTTTTCTTCACGGCGGCTGACGCCGCGACATAGCGTGAGTTCTTGCCGCGTCGCGCCGGATTTCCGACGTTGGCACGCTCCTTGATTGATACCTTGCAACGAAGCCGACGGGATTCCACCGCGAATCCTGCTCCGGCCCTTCGATCACACGCAACGTGAGGTATTTCAGGTGAAGTCTTCCAACTTTCTCGTCATCGAATCCGACGCTACCCGCGCAGAGAACATCGTCTCGGCGCTCGCCTTCCTCGGCTACCGTCCGGTGCTGGCGAACCGCATGTCGACATTCGACCCGAACGAGAGCTGGCGCGGTGCCTTCGTCGGTACCGTGGAAGACGAGAGCGAACTGGAAGGTTACCTGGCCAGCCTCGGCCGCCATGCGCGCAACCTGCCGCTGCTGGTGGCCGCCGACTCGCCGATGGCCACACCACTGATTGCCGGCGATGACGCCCGCAGCCAGAACATCGAGCTGATCGACGTGCCGCTGCGTTACGAGCGCCTCTCCGAAGCCCTCCGCGCCCTGCATTCGCGTGTCGAGCCGACCCCGTCCAGCCGTCGTCTCGTCGGCCAGTCCGGTCCGATGCAGCGCGTCAACGCGCTGATCCGCCAGGTCGCACCCTTCGATTCCAGCGTCCTGGTGCTCGGCGAGTCCGGCAGCGGCAAGGAGCTGGTCGCCCGCACCATTCACGACTGCTCGCCKCGCCGCGACAAGCCCTTCGTCGCGATCAACTGCGGCGCCATTCCCGCCGAACTGCTCGAGAGCGAGCTGTTCGGTCACGAAAAGGGTGCCTTCACCGGCGCCATCAGCACCCGCAAGGGTCGTTTCGAGATGGCCGAGGGCGGCACGCTGTTCCTCGACGAAATAGGCGACATGAGCCTGCCCATGCAGGTGAAGCTGCTTCGCGTGCTGCAGGAGCGCGTGTTCGAGCGCGTTGGTGGCAACCGTGCCCAGCGCTGCGACGTCCGCATCATCGCGGCCACCCATCGTGACCTGGAAACCGCGATCGAGCGTGGCGGCTTCCGCGAAGACCTCTTCTACCGCCTGAGCGTGTTCCCGCTCGAGATGCCTTCACTGAGCCAGCGCCTGGAAGACCTCCCGGCCCTGATCTCCGAGTTCAACCAGCGCCTGGTGCAGCGTGGCCTGTCATCCGTCCGTTTCTCGCCGAGCGCCATGAATGCGCTGTGCCAGCACCCCTGGCCGGGCAACGTGCGTGAGCTGTCGAACCTGGTCGAGCGCATGGCTATCCTCATGCCGCACGGCGACGTACGCGCCGCGGACCTGCCGGAAAAGTACCGCGGCGCACAGCCGATGGAAGAAGTCACCGGCGCCGCGCTGATCGCCATGATGGAAGCCGAGCCGGAACCGGTCACCGAGACGTTCGGTTTCGGCGAAAGCGATCCGGCGGTGCTCCCGCTGGGTGGGCTCGACCTGAAGGATCACCTCGCCGGCATCGAGATCGGCCTGATCCGCCAGGCATTGAATTCGGCTAACGGTGTGGTCGCCCATGCGGCCAAGCTGCTTCGCGTGCAGCGCACGACGCTCGTCGAAAAGCTGCGTAAGTACGGTTTGTCCGAGACCGCGCAGGTGGGCTGATCGCCCGCTGCGTGCATCGCGTTCGGTTGGCATAGCTCGTGCATCGAGTGTCAGTAAGCCGATAACGCGTTGGAAAACCGTCATGACCACCATCGATGTCAACAGCCTCCTGCTCCAGATGCGCCGCATCACCGCGCAGAGCGAGATGCCCGCCATTCGTGGCGTGGACGAGGCGGCAGGCGCCGGAAAGAGCTCGTTCGGTGACCTGCTCAAGCAGTCCATCGATGGCGTGTCCAAGAGTCAGGACAAAGCCGAGCAGATGGCGGCAGGGTTTGAACGCGGCGATCCGGGCATCGATCTGGCGCAGGTCATGATCCAGGGTCAAAAAGCCGACCTCTCGTTCCGCGCGATGAATGAAGTGCGCAACAAGATGGTCGATGCCTACAAAGAAATCATGAACATGTCGCTCTAAGCGGCATGCGCCTCCCGAAAGGACTGAAGTCGAACCATGGCAGATAACGGCGTAGCCACCACGGACAAGAACGACGGCAAGCGCATGGACTCGCTGAAGTCGCTGGCGCAGACGCCGGCGGCGCGGCAGATCTTCATGCTCGCCGGTATTGCCGGCGCGGTCGCCATCGGCATCGCCGCGGTGATGTGGTCACGTGCCCCGAACTACGGCCTGCTCTACGGCGGCCTGGAACAGAAAGATGCCGCCGCGGTAACCCAGGCCCTGCAGGCGGGCAACACGCCTTACACGCTCAGCACCGACGGCAGTTCCATCTTCGTGCCGGCCGCCGACGTGGCGGGTGTACGCCTCAAGCTCGCCGGCCAGGGTCTGCCGCAGGGCAGTGGTGCCAGTGCCCTGCCGCAGGCGGATTCCCCGTTCGGCATGAGCGACATGGCCGAGCGCTCGCGCTACCAGTCCATGCTCGAGAGCGACCTCTCCAGCACCATCGCAGGCCTGCAGTCCATCCGTGCGGCACGCGTGCATCTCGCGCTGCCCAAGCCGTCCGCCTTCGTCCGCGACAACAAGCCGGCCAGCGCCTCGGTCGTCGTTTCGCTCTATCCGGGCCGTCAGCTCGACCAGGGTCAGGTGGCTGCGATCGTGCATCTGGTCGCCGCCAGCGTGCCGGATCTCGATACGCGTCAGGTGTCGGTAATCGACCAGGGCGGCAACCTGCTGACCGTGAGCGATCCGGACAGCGCCTCGGCCATCGGCGACAGTCGCCTGCGCCTGTCCAACCGTATCGAAGCAACCTACACGCAACGCGTCGAAGACCTGCTGACCCCGCTTGTCGGCGCTGGCAAGGTACGGGCCCAGGTCTTCGCCGACCTCGACTTCTCGCAGACCGAGAAGGCCAGCGAAACGTTCAACCACGACAATCCGGCATTGCGTAGCGAGCAGACGAACAGCGAAACGCGTACGGATGCCGCGAACAACGGTGGTGTCCCGGGCGCGCTCAGCAACCAGCCGCCTAATACCGGTGCCAATGCGACGGCGGCCAATCCCGCCGCGGGCGGCGCCGCTGGCGCCAAGCCGGGCCAGAATGCCGCCACGCAGACCGCGCAGACGCCGACACAGCAGACGCAGAGCGCCACCCGCAACTTCGAACTCGACCGCACGGTCAGCCATGTCACCGATCCCGCCGGCAAGGTCGCGCGTCTGTCGGTCGCCGTGGTGGTCGACAACAAACAGGTCCCGGACAAGGACGGCAAAAGCAAGAGCGTGCCGTTCACGACGGAAGAAATCGCCCGCCTGACCGAACTGACCAAGAACGCGGTCGGCTTCAGTGCCGCGCGCGGCGACAGTGTCAGTGTGATCAACGAAGCGTTCCATGGCGTCACCGCCGAGGACGAACCGCAGTCCACGCCGTTCTGGGAACGCCCGGGCATGCTCGACCTGATCAAGCAGGGCCTCGGCGTGATGATCGCCCTCGTGGTCGGCTTCTTCGTGCTGCGTCCCATCCTCAAGGGGCTGCTCAAGCCGGCACCGATGATGATGAACAACGTAGCGCTCGCCGGGCCGATGCCGACGGTGTCGGTCATGGTTGACGATGACGACATGACGCCGGACCGGGTAAGCACGTCACCGCAGTTGGGCTCGCCCGCGCTGCTGGCTTACGAACAGAAGGTCAGCCTGGCCAAGCGCATGGCCGCCGAGAATCCTAAACAGGTCGCGCAGGTCGTGAAGAGCTGGGTATCCGACGATGGCGCTTGAACCGAAAGACGCCCTGACGGGCGCGCAACGGGCCGCGATCCTCCTGCTCACCCTGGGTGAGGAAGACGCCGCTTCGATCCTCAAACACCTTGGCGCACGCGACGTGCAGGCCGTCGGCACGGCCATGGCCGCGTTGAAAAACGTGTCCAAGGAACAGGTCGAAACCGTCCTGACCAAATTGCAGGAAGATGTCGGCCAGCACACCTCGATCGGCGTCGGAACCGAGGAATACATCCGCCGGATCCTGGTCAACGCGCTGGGCGAGAACAAGGCGGGCGGCCTCATCGACCGCATTCTCCTTGGCCGCAGCAGCAAGGGCCTGGAATCGCTGAAGTGGATGGAGAGTCGCGCCATTGCCGAGATGATCGGCCAGGAGCATCCGCAGATCATCGCGCTGGTCATGGCTCATCTCGAAGCCGACCAGGCCGCCGAAGTGATCGGTTACCTGCCAGCGCGCACGCGCAGCGATGTGGTCATGCGCATCGCCACGCTGGATGGCGTGCAGCCGCATGCCCTGAACGAGCTCGATGAAATCATGGAGCGTCAGTTCTCGGGCAACTCCAACAAGCTCAAGTCGGCCAGTGTCGGCGGCCTCAAGGCGGCAGCAGACATCCTCAACGCGATGGAAACCTCGCGCGAAGCCGAACTGATGGCGTCCATTCGCGGTATCGATACGGGTCTTGGCGAGCGTATCGAAGAGCTCATGTTCGTCTTCGACGATCTTGCCGATCTTGATGATCGCAGCATGCAGACCTTGTTGCGCGAAGTGCCGTCGGCTCGTCTCATCACCGCCCTCAAGGGCGCGGAGACGGCCATCCGAGAGAAAATCTTCGCCAACATGTCCAAGCGCGCCGCCGACATGCTGCGCGACGACCTCGAGGTCAAGGGTCCCGTTCGCCTCTCCGAGGTGGATGCGGCACAGAAAGAAGTGCTGGCCACGGCGCGTCGTCTCGCTGACGCGGGCCAGATCAATCTCGCCGGTGGCGGGGAAGAATTCGTCTGATGAGTCTCACCTCGATCCTTGCCCGGGAACGCGTCGACCAGTTCGAGCGATGGGAGCTGCCGGTCGTGGGTGGCCCGGATCCGCATGTCGCCCGCCCGGAAGTCGAGGACGAAGGTCCGCATCGTCCGACCGTGGCCGAGATCGAAGCGATCGAGCGCCAGGCGCGCGAAGAAGGCTTCAATGCGGGCCTCAATGAGGGCCGCGCCATGGCCAAGCGAGAACTCGCCGAGCAGGTGGCGCGACTGGAGGCACTTTTTGCCGCCGTTGAACGCCCGTTTGCCGAACTCGATCACGAGGTCGCAGGTGACCTCGCGGTCCTCGCAACGGTGATCGCCGAGCGCGTCCTCGGTTATGAAATCACCACGCAGCCGGAAAAGATCCTCGACGTTGTCCGCCAGGCCGTCGATGCGCTGCCCGCTGCGACGCGTCACCTCAAGATTCACCTCCATCCCGCCGATGCGACGTTGGTTCGCGAACACCGGGTTGGTCTCGATCATGAAGGGTCGATCGTCGACGATGCCGCGCTGGAGCGTGGCGACGTGCGCCTGGAAAGCGAGCAGTCGCGACTCGACGCTCGGGTACGCACGCGCCTTGCCGCTGTGATCGACAGCGTGCTCGAAGGCCAGGTCGATCCGTCGTGACGGCTGAGAGCCACACCGCCGCCCGCATCGCGCATTGGCGCGAGTCCCTCGCCGCCCAGCGTGCAAATGCCGAGCGTGTGCGTCCGCTGCAGGCGGAAGGGAAGCTGCGGCGTGTCGTCGGGCTTACACTCGAAGCCGTCGGTTGCGAAGCGCCGGTCGGCGCCCGTTGCATGGTCGCCGGTGCCGACGGCAGGCAACTCGAAACCGAGGTGGTCGGCTTCTCCGACGGTCGTCTGTTGCTTATGCCAACGGGTGAAATGCATGGCGTGCTGCCCAACGCGCGCGTGACGCCGGTGGCTGCCATCTCCGGTGTGCCGGTGGGCAACTCGCTGCTGGGCCGCGTCATCGGTCCGGACGGCGCGCCGCTGGATGGTCTGGGGCCCTTGCTGGCGCGCGAGCGTGCGCCGCTGCGTCGCGATCCCATCAATCCGATGATGCGCCGACCTATCGATACGCCACTCGATGTGGGCGTGCGGGCGATCAACGCCCTGCTCACCGTCGGCCGCGGTCAACGTATTGGTCTGTTCGCCGGCTCGGGCGTCGGTAAATCCACGCTGATGGGCATGATGACCCGCTTCACCGATGCGGACGTGGTCGTGGTCGGCCTTATCGGCGAGCGCGGTCGCGAAGTGAAGGAATTCGTCGATCACACACTCGGTGAGGAGGGTCGCCGCCGCGCGGTGGTCGTCGCCGCGCCAGCCGATGCGCCGCCACTCAGTCGCCTGCGTGGTGCGCAGGTCGCTACGGCGGTGGCGGAACATTTTCGTGACCAGGGTCTGCGTGTGCTCCTGCTGATGGATTCGCTCACCCGTTACGCCCAGGCGCAGCGTGAAATTGCGCTGGCTATTGGTGAGCCGCCGGCGACCAAGGGTTACCCGCCGTCGGTCTTCGCCATGCTGCCCGCGCTCGTCGAGCGAGCCGGCAACGACGCCGAGGGTCGTGGCTCCATTACGGCGTTCTACACGGTCCTCACCGAGGGCGACGACTATCGTCATGATCCGATCGCGGATGCGGCCCGCGCCATTCTCGATGGTCATATCGTGCTCTCGCGCGATCTGGCCGAGGCCGGCCACTACCCGGCGATCGACATTGAAGCGTCGATCAGCCGCGTCATGCCGGCCGTGGTCAGCAAGGACCACATGCGTTCCGCGCAGCGCTTCCGACAGGTCTATTCGGCATATCGGCAGCAGCGCGACCTGATTGCCGTGGGCGCCTACCAGAAGGGCAGTGATCCACGAACGGACGAAGCGATCGCGCTTTATCCGCGCCTGTCGGCCTTCCTCCAGCAGGAAACCGACGAGCCGGTGAACCTCGCCGATGCCGAATCCGGCCTCGCTGACACGACGAAGACCAACTGATGCCATCCCGCGCCGACCGCCTGCAACCTGTCGTCGATCTGGCCGAAGAGAAGGCCGAGGACGCCGTACGCGTGCTTGCCACGCAGCAGCGTGCGTTGGCCGATGCCGAGCACCAACTTGTCGAGTTGCGCAAATACCGCAATGAGTACGCCGAGATGCCGGACGGCATCGGCATCACCGCGTTGCTCAACCGGCAGCAGTTCC
>NZ_JBFUJE010000118.1:0-10082 GCF_056401535.1 Luteibacter sp. P4_E6
AACCTCACCCGAAGCAGCCACCACCATTTCGATGTAACCAAGGATCTCCGCCACGCTGAGCTCGAAGACCCCCGCATCGCCATTGTCATAGGCCTGGCGCCAGACGGCGTAGCCGCTCTCCCAGGCCGTGTCCTCGTCGGATGCCGTGGTCAGCTCGCGCAGGCTCTTGTCCAGCGTGGTGCGCAGCACCGCAGCATGGTGCATCGCAGGCTGGGCGCCCCCCGGCACCCGGTGGTTGCGCAGCTTCACGCCAAGGATGGAGATGTGGAACACCTCCCCGTCGTCCGGCTCGATGCCCACCTTTCGGATGACAACGCGCGAGCCTTCCTCACCGGGGCGGTGGTCGTAGGTCCAGACCTGGCCCTCAGCGTAGTCGGGCTTCGTCATCGGTAGCACCTTGTTCCAGCGGGGATTTGCATCTTAAAGGTTGGGTCCCCCCGAGGATATGGATTATCCTTGACAGAACGACGCGCGAGGCAGCGCGGCCTCGAGGGCCGCTTCCCCAGCTGATCCCCGGCTTCCGCGCCTGTGCGGCGGTTCCGTCACTACGACTTCGAGGTTCGAACAGACCATGGTGGCATTGGCGACCGAGCACGTGATCGACGTGCACCACTGGAACGACACGCTTTTCAGCTTCCGCACCACGCGCGATCCCGGTTTTCGCTTCGAAAGCGGGCATTTCGTGATGATCGGCCTGGAAGTGGAAGGCCGCCCGCTGATGCGGGCGTACTCGATCGCCAGTGCGCATTACGAAGAGCACCTGGAGTTTTTCAGCATCAAGGTGCAGGACGGCCCGTTGACCTCCCGGCTGCAGCACCTGAAGCCCGGCGACCCGATCATCGTCAGCCGCAAGCCCACCGGCACGCTGGTCCTTAACGACCTCAAGCCGGGCAAGCGGCTGTACCTGTTGGGCACGGGCACGGGCCTGGCGCCCTTCCTCTCGATCATCCGCGACCCGGAAACCTACGAACGCTTCGACACCATCGTGCTCGCGCACGGCGTTCGCCACGTGAACGACCTGGCTTACTCGGAATACATCGAGAAGGTGCTGCCCGAGCACGAGTATCTGGGCCCACTGGTGCGCGAGAAGCTCCTCTACTACCCCACGGTCACGCGTGAAGAGTTCCGCAACCGTGGTCGCATCACGGATGCGATTGCCGATGGCGAGATGGCACGGAGCCTTGGCCTGCCGCAGATCAATCCTGCCGAAGACCGCGTGATGCTCTGCGGCAGTCCTTCGATGCTGGACGATATCTGCGTGCTGCTGGACGGCGAGGGTTTTCAGGCGTCGCCGCGTACGCGGGAGCCGGGGGACTATGTGATCGAGCGGGCGTTTGTGGAGAAGTAAGCTGGCCCGCTGCCGCGGGATCGCCGCTGAAGCGGCTCCCACATGGCCTGATCTACATGACCTGATCTACATGGCCTGATCTGCATGGCCCGATCTACATGGCCCGATCTACATGGCCCGATCAGCGGCGGATGCGGCCCTGGCCCTCGTTGTCCCAGTAGCCGAAGATGCGCCGTGCGATGAGCTTGTAGAGGCGTTTCCCGGTGGCGCGCCAGAGCCGTGAGTGGGGCGCTGGCGCCGAGAGGATCGCCCGCTGCCGGGCGGAAAGACGGTCTGGCGCATAGGTTCGTTTGTGCTTGAGCAGGTGGCGCAGGTCTTCTCGCGCCAGCAGGCGGAACAGGCGGCCACGGCGGCCGCGGGTCCACGCTATCTGGAAGTCCACCAGGCCAGGCGAGCCGTCTTCGCGAACCAGCCAGTTCGGTTCCTTGGCCAGGTCGTTATGAACGATGCCGCGCCGGTGCAGCCTCGCGAGCAGGCGCAGGGCGTCACGGTAATACGCCGGATCCAGCGGTTTTCCCACCTGCATCGGTTCGCCAGCCATGTAGCTGCGCTCGAGCACGCGCCCGTTCCACGCCAGCAGTCGCGGAACACCATCCATGCCGTCGAGACGGCCCAGAGCGCGCGCTTCACGCGCAGCGGCCCGGCGGGCAAACCCGCGCGCCCACCAGCGCGCCGCGGCAATGTCGCGACGAATCAACAGCACGCCATGGCGCTCGACACGCTCGATGCGGCCGAGCTCGTCGGCTTTGAGGAGGGTGACGGTTTCTGTCGTCGCGTCGTGCACGCTTTTCCTTCGGTTCGTTGACGCTTCCTGCGCTGCGGGAGGGCTACGCTAAGATGCGAGCCTTGCAGGGAGGAATTGCCGACATGCTGGTGCGACACATCCTGTCGCTGGTCTTTGCCACGGTCGGCCTTGYAGCCTGCCGCGGCGGAACGGACCGGACGAACGGCGGGGACTCGCCGCCGCCCGCACGGGCGAGCGTCGACAAGGATACCGAATCCGGCCAGGAGGGCCTGTATACGATGGAATTGTCCCTTCCCGACCTGCCTCCGAAGGCCGAGCCGCTGCGCGCGACCATCGAGCGCTACGTGGGTCGGCAGAAACGCGCCTTCATGGACAGCCTTGAGGCCCCCGGCGCGCGTGAACGCGCGCGGGAGCTTCCCTGGGACCTGAACCTGGATATCGCGATCGCCTCGCGTACGGACCGCTTCATCAACGTGCAGGTCGACGGCTCCGCCTTCACCGGAGCGGCGCATCCGGCAGCCATCGTGGACAGTTTCACCTACGACGTCGAAGCCCGTCGTGTCGTCGGCCTTCGCGAACTGTTCGCCGACCCGCATGCCGCCGAGAAGGCTTTTGCCGCCGAGGCGCGCCGGCAGCTGCTTACCGCCCTGGACGACCAGGACGAGCCGCTTGCGTCGGACAGTCAGCAGATCGATGCCGGTACGGAACCGGGCAAGGACCACTTTCGCGTGTTCAGCCTGCTGACGGGGCCGGACAACAAGGTGCACGGCCTGACCTTCATCTTCCCGCCCTACCAGGTGGCCTCGTACGCCGCCGGCCCGCAGGCCGTGGACGTCCCCAGCGACGCCTTTTCGGCCTACCTGAAACCGGAATATCGCGGGGCATTTCGTTGATGGACCTCTTCCTCTACGTGCTCGCCACCGTCCTGATCATCGGAGGCCTGGCGGGCGCCATCCTGCCCGTCCTGCCCGGTGTCCCGATGATCTTCGGCGGTATCTGGCTGGCCGCCGCGGTCGACGAGTACAACCACCTCGGCTGGGGATGGCTGGTGGCGATCGGCGCGGTCGCAGTGCTGGGTATCGCGGTCGATTTCATTTCCGGTTCCCTCGGTGCAAAGAAAATCGGCGCCAGTCCGCGTGCGCTCTGGGGCGCGGGTATCGGAACCACCATCGGCATGTTTTTCGGTCTTCCCGGGCTTCTCATCGGCCCCTTCGCGGGCGCCGTGATCGGCGAGCTATGGTCGGGCAAGAGCATCCTTCGCTCGGCCCATGTCGGCGTCAGCACCTGGTTCGGCATGCTGCTTGGCGTCGTTGCCAAGGTCGTGCTTTCGTTTCTGATGATCGGCATGGCCGGCCTCGCCCTCCTCTTCAGCTGACCGGCCATTCGGCACATTGGCCGGACCCGGGCACAGCGGCTAGTCTCGGCGGATCATCACGGGGAGACACCCATGTTCCGACGACTGACCCTCGCCGCCACCATCACGCTCACCATCGGCGCCGCCCAAGCGCAGGACACCAAGCCGGCCGACTGGATCGCGCGCAGCAACGCGGACGCCCAGACCCTGCTCGACATCACGGCCCGCTTCAGTCCGGAAACGGCAACCGATATCGGGGTGAAGGGCTACGATGAAAAAACGGCAGACCTGGGCCCCGACGCCGACAAGCGACAGCGCGAGGCGCTCGTCGCCGCGCGCGCGAAGTACGCGCAACGCCTTGCGGACGAAAAGGATCCCAACGTCCATCAGGACCTACAGATCCTGCTCAAGCAGATCGACGGCAGCATCAAGGGCATCGACCTCAACGACAAATACCTGCTGCCCTGGTACGACGCGGGCCAGATCGTCTTCAGTGGCGAGTTCTCGTTGCTCAACCAACAGAGCACGCCGGAACAGAACAAGGCTGCCCTCGGCCGCCTGAAGTGCTATGTCGGCATGGCCCCCGGTTGCACGCCGCTGGTCGACGAGGCGCGTGCGCGCACCAACGAGAAGATAGGCGATAAAGCGTTGCTCGGGCCCGTGAAGGCCGACGTGGAACAGAAGCTCGGCAACACGCAGCGCTATGTCGATGGCATCCGCAAACTCTTCGCCGAGAAGAAAGTCGCGGGCAGCGAGGAGGCCATGGCGAAGCTGGACAAGCAACTGAAGGATTACAACGCCTGGGTAACCAAGACCGTGCTACCGCACGCGCGCACGGACTTCCACCTGCCCGAGCCGCTGTATACCTACAACCTCGAACAGGTCGGCCTCGACATCGCGCCGCGTGACCTGATCGGTCGTGCACAGCTGGAGTTCATGGAAACGACCTATGCGTTGCAGGCGCTCGCGCCCGTCGTCGCAAAGGCCGAGGGGCTACCCAATGGTGACTATCGCGAGGTGCTCAAGGGGCTGAAGAAAAAGCAGCTCGCCAAGGACAAGGTGGAGCCCACCTATCACGAGGTCCTGCTGAAGATTGAAGACACGATCCGCAAGCAACGTATCGTCGAGCTGCCGCAGCGGCAGATGGCCATGCGTGTTGCCTCCGAAGCGGAGAACGCGCGCACGCCCGCACCGCACATGGATCCCCCACCCTTTGTCGGCAACACCGGTCAACGTGGCACCTTTGTCCTCACCACGGGTAACCCGCCCACCAGTGGCGAGAAGACGCAGATGTACGACGACTTCACCTTCGAAGCCGCGGCGTGGACGTTGACGGCACACGAGGGTCGGCCCGGTCACGAGCTGCAATTTGCCGCCATGGTCGAGCAGGGCGTGTCGCTCACGCGCAGCCTGTTCGCCTTCAATAGTGTGAACGTGGAAGGCTGGGCGCTCTATTCCGAAATGGAAATGATGCCGTACGAGCCGCCGGCAGGTCAGTTCGTCGCGCTGCAGTTCCGCTTGCTGCGTGCGGCGCGCGCCTTCCTCGATCCGATGCTCAACCTGGGGTTGATCGATCGCGATCGCGCGCACGACATCCTCGTCAACGACGTGGGCCTGTCCGAGCCCCTGGCACGCCAGGAACTCGATCGCTACACGCTGAACAGCCCCGGTCAGGCTACGGCCTACTTCTACGGCTACACACGCATTCTGCAACTACGCGCGGAAACGCAGGTCCGGCTGGGCAAGAAGTTCGATCGCAAGGCCTTCAACGATTTCCTGATCGCCCAGGGCCTGCTCCCGCCGGACCTGCTGGCCGAAGCGGTGCGTACGCGCTTCGTTCCGGAGCAGGAAAAGAAAGGCGGCTAGCCGGCCAGGCGCCGGCCCGTGGTCAACGGGCCGGCGCGTCGGGAATGACGTAAAGCAACACCGCCAGGAAATGCAGGACGCTGCCGGCCAGGACGAAAACATGCCAGATGGCGTGATGGAAAGGCAGCTTCCGCGCCAGGTAGAACGGCACGCCCAGCATGTAAGCCAGGCCGCCGCCGAAGAGCAGAAGCAGGCCGCCCGTTTCCACGTGCTCGCGCAGCGGCTCGATCGCGATCACCGCGACCCAGCCCATCAACACGTACATCAACACCGCGGCCTTGCGGTACCGCTTGAGAATGCCGAGTTCGGCCAGGCTGCCGATGATCGCCAGGCCCCAGATCGTGCCGAACAGACCCCAGCCCCACGCGCCCGGCAGGGCAAGCAGCGTGAACGGTGTGTAGGTTCCTGCAATGAGCAGGAAGATCGCGATGTGATCGAACGTGCGTAGCACGCGCTTGGCCGCGACGCCGGGGATCGAGTGGTACAGCGTCGATGCGGTGTAGAGCAGGACCAGCGTGCTGCCGAAGACCGAACTGGCCACCACGGCGCGCTGGCTGCCATACATCGCCGAGAACGAAACGAGGACGGCCAGCCCGGCGATGCTCAGCACGATGCCAATGGCGTGGATCACGCTGCTGGCAACTTCCTCGGCGAAGGGATAGCTCGGTTGGACGCTTTCGGTGGCCATGGCAATTCCGGACGGCACAAAGAACGAAGCGTAACCGATGCCGCGTGTTGTTGCGAAACACTCTCAATTGGACCCACGGCGCGGACACGGACATTGACCTGCATGCATCCCGCGTTGTTCCATGGGCCATGACACTCGAACTGCTCGTGCACATCGGTCGTCTTCCTCCGCAAGGCGCGGGGCTGCGTGCCGCGCTGGCCATCGCCACGCGCATCGACGCAAGACTCGACGGCATGCACGTGGTGGACCTGCCTGCGGCCGCCTTCACGGTTCCCGAAGCGGTACCGATGCAGCTGGATGCGGTCCGGCAGCGCTCCACCGACGCCAAGGCGGTCGGTGCGGACTGGACGGCACTGCTCGAGTCGCGGGGCCTCAAGGGCAACTGGCGAGTGGGCAATGGCGACACCGTCACCCTCCTGTGCCATGCCTCCGCCGGTTACGACATGCTCGTCATGGAGCGCTCGTCGACCATGCGCGGCGATGCACCGGTCGGCTTCGGTGTCGTCTCACGCACCGTCTTCGGCGCCAGCCGCGGGGTGCTCGTGGTACCCGAGGCGGCACCCGTCGAGACCCTGGGCGAACACGTGCTGGTGGCCTGGAGCGGAAGCCGCGAATCCGCGCTGGCCGTGCGCTCGTCGCTTCCGCTACTGCGCAAGGCCGCCCGGGTCACCGTCATCGACGGTAGCCGCGATGAAGATCTCGATACCTGCGCCCTGCCCGACACCGACATCTGTGGCTGGCTCGACACCCATGGCGTGAAGGCCGAGGTGCGCCGGCTGGATGCTGCCGCCCAGCCAGCGCCGGGACCGGCGCTTCTCGACCTCGCGCATCAGGAGGGGGCCGATCTCATCGTCATGGGCGCCTGGGGGCGGTCGCGGTTATCGGAGATGGTCTTGGGCGGGACCACCCGATTCCTGTTCATGCAGTCCGATGTGCCGATGCTGGTTGCGCACTGAGGCGACCCCGGAGGAGCATCGCCGCTGAAGCGGCTCCCACATTTACCTACTGGGCCGTCTAGACGGCCCTCTTGCAAGTTCCTGCGAAGCCTGCCTACTCTGCAACCGGACCTGAACACGATCCCCGCCGGTCCCCACCGGCCGTGTTCCCGACCATGCCTTACCTTCCCCCACGTTGCAGGAGGTGGCTCATGTCGTTCGCTCGTCCGCAATCCCTGGCCGGGGTTCACCCGGATACCGTCCGCATCGTCGCCATGAGTGCAGCCATTGCACTGAATGCCGCTGCGCTCATTGCCGTCATGCGACCCATGGTCGCGCACATGGTCGACGCGCCGGCGTTGCCCAAGGCATTCGTTCTCCAGTTCGTCGAACCGCCTCCGCCGGTGAAACCGCCCCCGCCGATCGAGCTCGAGCGCCTGCCGACCAAGGCACCTGTCATTACCCACGTGCAGAAGCAGGTCGAAGCACCGCCGGTCGTCGCACCGCCCGTCGCCAGCGACGAAGGCTCGGCACCGATGGTGCCGCCCGCACCGGCGGTCGATACGATCGCCCCGCCCTCCGTCCAGGCCGGACCGGTCGAGGCCACCCTGGCCTACGTCGCCGCACCCGCGCCGAAGTACCCCGCCCAGGCCATTCGCGGCCACATGCAGGGCACGGTGACGCTACGCGTGCTTGTGGACGAGACCGGTAAGCCGCTGGATGTCGTCATCGAGTCCAGCAGCGGGCACGATCTGCTCGACCGCGCCGCTCGCGATCAGGTCCTGGCCAGGTGGCGCTTCCAGCCGGCGCAGGCGTATGGACACACGGTCCAGGCCTGGGCGCGCATCCCGGTCACCTTCGACTTGAGAAGTATCTAAGGTACGGTAACGAAACGCCCCGGCTAGGCCGGGGCGTTTCACTCAGCGGTGGGTGGCGGGCATCACGACCACATCCGGGCGGCGCGACGACCGCGCGATGGCCCAGACGATGAAGGCCAGGAAGGCCACCGGCAGAAGCACGGGCAACAGGGCCAGGGCGACGACAGGCGCTACCAGCAGCATCGCCACGCCGCCGATCACGGCGCCCAGGATGCCGCCGACGATGCTGAAAACGCCGCCAATGATGCCGAACACCAGCTTCAGCACGGCGCCGAGCAGCGCGAAGACCAGCCAGAAACCAACGGCAAGGACGACGAGCGAGGTGAGGACGATCATGGCTTTACTCTCCGTGGGTCGATAGCCGCCAGGGGGCGGTTCCGACAGTTCGATGCGGCCTGCCTGGAAAGAGTTTAAACCGACTCTCGAAAGTCCCGGGTTACGAGTGTTTAACGGGGCCCATGCTCCACTTCCCGCCAGTTGATTTCATGTGGACGGCCTCGGGCCATGGGTAAGCGCTCCTCCATCATCAAGACCTTGCGGGACATCGCGCTCGATCATTCGGACGTGGAGCACCCCGACCTCGCCTCCATGGGGCGGGAGATCGGCCGCGTGCTGCATGGCCGCAGCGCCGATGTCATCGAAGCGCTGGGGCCGTTGCGCGAACGTCGCCGCGGCTTCGAACGCTGGATGGTCGCCGAGCGCGCGCGCCCGGGTGTCAGCATCCTGGTCCTCGCCTGGCCGCCGGGCTATGCCACGCCGGTGCACGATCACGGCGGACTCTGGGGTCTCGAAGCCATGATCGCGGGTGCTCTGGAAGTGGAATCGTTCGACAAGGACGACACCGACCATTCACTGCGCAGCACTGGCCGGACCTGGCTCGGCCCGGGCGATGCGACCTGGTTCGAAGCCGCCGAAGCCCACGCACACCGCTGCCGCAATTTGTCGCGGCATGACACGGCGCTCACGCTTCACGTGTACGGTGGCGATCTGGCACAGTACCTCGCGTATGAGCAGCCCGGTCCTTCGGGACACTGGATCGCACGACCGAGGCAATCGATTATTGCGGGACGCCTGACGGCCTGACGGTCTAACGGCCCTCCACCCCAACCCAAGGGCGAAGGACCAAAGCATGTTTCATAAAGTCGCCATCATCGGCGGTGGCGCAGCAGCGGCGACGCTGGTGAGCGAATTGCTGGAGCGTCGTACGCCCCGGCCGTTACACCTGAACTGGTATGCCGGCGCCCCGGGCGCCGGGCGCGGTGTCGCCTACGGCACGCCGTCCGAACGCCACCTGCTCAATGTCCGCGCCGCTTCCATGGGCATGTTCGTCGGCAAGCCGGGCGGTTTCCTCGAGTACGCACAGGCGCTGGATCCGACGGTGAAAGGCTCGGATTTCCTGCCTCGCCGCCTGTATGGCGATTTCCTGCAGTCTCGCGTCGAACAGGCGGTCAAGAACGCCGGTTCGTTCGGACACGACGTGAACGTCATTCCTTTCATGGCCGAGTCGTTGGTGCCTTCCAGTGAAGGCGTGACGATCGGTTATGGCGATGAAGTCGCGCACGCGGAAGCGGCGGTGCTGGCCATCGGCTCACTGCCTCCCCGCCCGTTGCCCGGCGTGGAAGATGCCGCCATCGCCAGTGGCCGATACGTCACCGATCCCTGGCCGTACCTCGTTTCCGCGCCTGCGGATGAGCGGCCGCTGCGCGTGCTGGTGATCGGCCTCGGTCTCACCGCCGTCGATGTCGTGCTCGAACTCTCCGCGCGCTGGCCGAAGGCGAACTTCACCGCCCTCTCCCGTCACGGCAAGTTGCCCGAGCCGCATCTGGCTTCCGCCTCCGCGCCGGGCGAGAAAGACGCCGAACTGATCGAATCGTTACGCGACGACGCCAACGTGCGCGCCTGGATACGCGCCCTGCGCGACGCCGCGGCGGAAGCCGACGACTGGCGTACGCTGGTCGACGGCCTGCGACCGTATACGCAATCGTTGTGGGCCGACTTGCCCGAAGGCGAGCGTGCACGATTCCTCCGTCACGCCCGTTGGGCCTGGGAGCGGGCGCGCCATCGTATGCCGCCGCAGGTCGCGGCCTCCATCGCCGACCTGGAGCGCGCCGGCCGCCTCACGCGTGGGCGTGGGCGCATGCGTGGCGTCTCGCTTTCCCTCGAGGGTGCGCTGGACGTCAAGCGCTTGGTTCCGGGTGGCGGTGAAGCGGTCGAGTCCTACGATATCGTCATTCAGACCGTCGGCCTCAATACCGACACGCTGCGCAC